>JAHITT010000003.1 GCA_018817715.1 Patescibacteria group bacterium | reverse complement strand
CCTTTCCCAGAGACAGTTTTCAGATTGTTATGCCATTCGTGCGGGTCGTAACTTACACGACAAGGAAATTCGCTACCTTAGGACGGTTATAGTTACCGCCGGCGTTCATCAGCGCTTCAGTTCAAGGCTGCCTTTAGTCTTGCGACTAAAATGACCTCTCGCTTTAACGTTCTGACACTGGCCAGGCATCAGCCCCTATACATCGCCTTACGGCTTAGCAGGGACCTGTGTTTTTGGTAAACAGTCGGTCGACGTCTTTTACTGCGCCCCCGCTTGCGCGGGGGAGGCCTTATCCCGAAGTTACGGCCGTTGTATTGCCGAGTTCCTAAACGAAGGTTCTCTCATACACCTGAGGCTACTCGCCTCACCCACCTGAGTCGGTTTCCGGTACGGTTACCGTAAGTTTAGCCCTAGAGGTTTTTCTAGGCTCTGGCTCCGGTTGTATTGAGTCTGCGTTGCCGCTTTCTCTGCGTCCTAAGGGCCTGGTTGTATGTCCAGTGGATTTGCCAGCTGAACACCATCCCCTTAAGCCACGTACATAACCAAAATTACGTACAACCTTTGCCAAAGCGTCGCCTCATCGGAAACCTACGGCAGGGCAGGAATATTAACCTGCTGTTCCATCGCCTACGCCTTTCGGCCTCGGCTTAGGTCCGCCTCACCCTGGGTCGATTTTCGTTGCCCAGGAAACCTTGGGTTTACGGTGGACCGGGTTTTCACCGGTCTTTTTGCTACTTATACCAACATTCTCACTTCTCTGTGCTCCAGAGCGAGTCACCTCTACTCCTTCGCTGCGACAGAGAACGCTCCTCTACCGATCCATCTTTAAAAAAGATGAATCCCACAAATTCGGTACTCAGCTTAAGCCCCGTTACATTTTCGGCACCAAGTCGCTGGACCAGTGAGCTGTTACGCTATCTTTAAAGGATGGCTGCTTCTAAGCCAACCTCCTGGTTGTTTGAGCGACAAGACCGCCTTTCACACTGAGCTGAGATTTAGGGACCTTATTTGGTGATCATGGGCTGTTTCCCTTTTGACTAGTGAAGCTTAGCCCTCACAGTCTGACTCCATTCCTTACCGTTCCTGACATTCGGAGTTTGGTTGAGTCGCCTAGGCTTGCGCCACGACAACCCATTCAGTGCTCTACCATCAGGACGTATAGAACAGGCTAGCCCTAAAGCTATTTCGAGGAGAACCAGCTATTTCCGAGTTCGATTGGAATTTCTCCTCTAACCACAGCTCATCCCCGCGTTTTGCACAGCGCGTGGGTTCGGGCCTCCACGTAGTTTTACCTACGCTTCACCCTGGCCATGGTTAGCTCACCCGGTTTCGGGTCTAGTGATAGCAGCGTTTGAGTAAAAAGAGCGCCGCGCGTTTTAACACGCGCATCGCTTTTTTTTACTCAGATTCGGCCGTATAAGCCTCGCTTTCACTGTGACTTCGTCCCTTAGGACTTAATCGCGCTACTACCAGCTAACTCGTTGGTTCATTCTTCAATAGGCACGCCATCACGCACCACTTCAGCGTAGGTCTGCCTATGGCTCGAACTTGAATAGTTCTAATTTCGTTATTACGAAAATAATTAACTAAATTCATATCGTAGCTATAAGCTAGAAAAACCTACGCTGAAGTGGTCAGCGCTCTGACTCCTTGTAAGCAGATGGTTTCAGATTCTATTTCATCCCCCTCAACGGGGTACTTTTCACCTTTCCCTCACGGTACTAGTTCACTATCGGTCACGGAATGTATTTAGCCTTAACGCATAGTCGCGCCAGATTCCCACAGGATTTCACGTGTCCCATGGTACTCAAGAAAAATAACTAGGAGCACAAAACTCCTTTCGTTTACAGGGCTATCACCTTCTTTGGCTGGTCTTTCCAGACCATTCTACTAGGAAAGCTTTGATTTTTATTCTCCCCCTAGGGTCCATTCAACCCTAAGACATTACTCTCTTACAACACTTAACTCAATATTGGCCGAATGGGCCTTAAAACCAAGGTACGCACCTATCAAAGATATGTACGGACCATAATTTAAATTGTGCTAAGTTTGGGCTGATCCCGGTTCGCTCGCCACTACTACGGGAATAAGTGGTATAGCAACCACCACCTGCAAAAGCTTTGTGCAGTGTAGTGGTTACTAAACCACATTCTGTGTTTTCTTTTCCTCTGGGTACTTAGATGTTTCAGTTCCCCAGGTTACCTTCATAATCCTATTTTATTCAAATTATGATAATCTGATCTTCCATCAGATTGGGTTGCCCCATTCGGAAATCCCCGGCTCAAAGGTTGCTTACCACCTCCCCGAGGCTTATCGCAGGTTGCTACGTCCTTCATCGTCATTCCATACCAAGGCATCCACCATCTGCCCTTATGCGGTTTAACCACAAGAATGAATAGATTCATTTCTTGTAATTACCCTTTTAAATCTACTTAACAATTTGCTTGATCTTATATAATTAACTTATTCAATTTTTAAAGGACTTATCAACTCTATAAAGAAACAAAAAATCGCTTTAACAAGCGACTCTTTAGTAAGGCACGACAGTGCACAGCAAATCCTTACATTAGCCGCTGATATTTAATAAAGTAATAAATGTTTCTCATAGTTTGATTTACGCCACTATTCAAAGATATACATCTTTTAAGTAGCTTTAGTATCATACTTTAAAGGCTTAAGCCTGTCAAGGGGCTAATTTAAGGCAAAAACAGCCTGAATAGGCTGTTTTAAAAAGGCTATTTTCTTAACTTTATCCACAAATTATCCAGCTAATTCCTGTCTTACTAATTCAAACAAAAACCTTACCCCTACTCCACTGGCGCCCTTGTTTAAATATTGGCCCTCAAAAGTTTTCATTGGTCCGGCTATATCCAAATGAACCCAAGGGTATTTTTTAGCAAATTGCCACAAAAACATGGCTGCCTGAATAGCCCCACCATAAGACGTCTTACCTATATTCTGCACATCACCAAAAGTTCCTTTTATTTCTTCTTCATATTCCTGCCACATCGGCAATGGCCAAACATAATCACCGGATAATTCACCAACGACTTGAAATTTCTTTTGCAATTCATCACTGGGTGTAAACAAGCCGATGGGCAAAGTACCCAAGGCCACTACACAAGCGCCGGTTAAGGTAGCTATATCTACCACTAATTTAGGTTTATATTTTTCAGCATAAGTTAAAGCGTCAGATAAAATTAACCGGCCTTCGGCATCGGTATTCAAAACTTCAATCGTTTTACCTGACAGGCCTTTTAACAAATCACCCGGCCGTAAACCAGAACCACTCGGCATATTTTCTACAGCCGGCACCAAACCTATAATATTAACAGGAAGTTTCAAACGGCTAACTGCACCCATTAAACCAATAACCGCCGCCGCGCCCAACATATCCAAATGCATATCATTAATCCCGTTGCTTGGTTTTAGATTGAGTCCACCGCTGTCAAAAGTAACACCCTTACCTACTAATACATAAGGTGCTTGATTTTTAGCCACCCCCCAATGTTCCATTATTATAAACTTTGGTTCTTCCACACTACCTTTGGCCACTCCCAAAATTGCTCCCATACCTAACTTTTGTATTTGGTTTTTAGTCAGAACCTCTACTTTAAATTTATATTTTTTGCCTTGTTCAACCGCCTGCTTAGCTAATAAATCTGGCGTCATATCGCCACCTGGTGTATTACCCAAATCCCTAGCCACATTAACCTGTTCCCCAACCACTTGCCCGATTTTTAAACCCTGCCTAATTAAACTTTCTTCTTCTTTATTAACTAATAAAGAAAAAATCTTTAAAGAAAATTTCTTCTTCGAACTGCCTTTTTTATATTGATTAAAAGAATAATCAGCCATCAAGGCATTCTCGGCTATCAATTGACCCAACTTCTCATAAGATACTTTGGCTAAAGGCAACCTGACTACCGGCAAAGCTAATGATTTAATTTTCTCCGACTTGGCAACTATTAATAAACGCCTAATGGCTAAAATAAATTTTCGTTGATCCCAATTTTTAAATTCTCCCAACCCCAATAAAATTATTTTTCGTCGACCAATAAATAAAACCTTAGTCTCTTGGTTGGTGGCTGTAAAATTTTTACCCAAAAAATAATCCTTCAGAATTCTTTTCTCGGCGGCTGATAAAACAAGATTGTTTAACCACAACTTATTTTGTTTAACAAAACAAGGCACCACCACATTATCGCCCTTTAAAGATTTTTGACTAGTAACAATAAATTTCATAAATAAAAGTTATATGATTAAACCTTATTACTTCTTTAAATATAAAGCTTTTTTAAGTTTTCTCCAAAAATTTAAGGCAAACCATAATTTAGATTTGCCTTAATAAATTTAATCTTCCCTTAAGAATGGACTCGAACCATCAACCTGCCGTAACAAGAACCTATTAACAACCAGTCACCGGAGCTCCTAAATTAGTGGCCAATAAACTTAATAGATTACCGAATCTATTTTAATAAAAACGCTCCCGCTTTTATTTTTTAAATTCGGTTTGAAAAACAGCTGCTCTACCAATTAGAGCTACTTAAGGAAAGAATTTTAGTTTTTTGCTATCTTAATCCAGATTACCTAAGCCGTCAAACTTAATTCAAATTATATATTTACCAACCTCTTCCTTGGTAAAACCACAAGCCAAAAGCTCCGCACTTTCAAAACCAATTAAGGAAGGTTCTGGTTGCAGGCTTAAACCAGTTGTTTGCTTAACTATTTGTCTAATTTTTTTAACTAACAATAAAACATTGGCCGCTGTAGTCGTATTATTATCATTTAAAATAACCAATGGCTGATTATGGTTAACTTTAGCCCCGCCAACAGTTAATCCTTTTATACCGCAGATTTCTAATATAAAAGCCGTGGGTATTTTAATTAAATCACCAGAGGGAAATTTATTTTTTATTCTCCTAAGTTCCGGCAAGGCACCAGCTAAATTAGCGGCGATATTTTTTTCTAAAGAAGTATACTCGGTTGGCTTTAATAAAAAATTTTTAAAAAATGATCCAGCGCTGCCTTTGGCTCCGGCAGTATAAGGATAAGGAAACTTTTTATTACGCACGTTTATAATAGTCTGCCTAATAGCCGACAATTCTATATTATCTTGATTGGCAAAAACTTTTTGCAAATCCGGATAACTAATATTAGGACGATAAATTTTGGATAAACGAAGTAACACTTGCAATATAAAATATCGTCCTTTATCTAGAGTATTAAAAACACTAGTTCGGTAAGCAAAACCGCATTGCTTATTAGTTAATAAAACAACCTGATTGGTTTGGCTATCATAAGCCTCTACAACCGTTACTACCTGACTGGCTTCTTGGCCGTAAGCCCCTACGTTCTGTACAGCAAAAGCACCCATTTTGCCGGGAATATAAGACAAATTTTCTATGCCCCAATAATTATTACTAACCGCATAATCAACTACCTTATCCCAAATTTCCCCGGCACCGGCTTTAATTTCCACAAAATTCAATCCTTCTTTAATTTTATTAATGCCCAAAATATTTATAGAAATAACCAATCCCTTAAATCCACTGTCACTAACCAACATATTGCTACCCCCACCAATCAATAAAATTTTTAAATTATTATCCTTGGCAAAACTTAAGGCCTCAACTAGTTCCGCTGCACTACTAATTTCAATAAAAAACCTGGCTGGCCCGCCGATTTTAAAAGTCGTTAAAGGAGCTAAAGAATAATTTTCTTGAACTTTAATCATTTTTTTCTTCAAGATATTTAAATCTAGAAATTTTTTGGCCCTGCACCTCAACTTGTTCTAAAAACATTGCTTCTGGTCTTACCCACCAATGCGTCTCTCCGGCCATTTTTCCAGTTATATGTTTATAAACCACAAACTCTTCCAAGCTCTCGCTGTGTTTGGCTTCACCTACTACTTCCATAATATCCCCCTTAAAATGCTGATATCTACCTAGTTTGATTTTCATATTTTTTAATTAAAACTATAAACACATTTTACCACCATTGACATATAGTTTCCAAAAAGGTAACCTAGTCTATCCTAAAAAATAAAATTGTCCTTTTCTCAAAAAACTCGGAGTACTAAATGCAAGCAACGCAAGCAGTAATTTTATTATTCTGTGACGAGTTAACCAAACTTGTTACAGAAAGGTTGCTAAAAACCAAAACAGAGTTAACTTTTCAAAGTTTTTTCATTCATCAATTTGAAAATGAAGAACTTGAAATAATTTCAAAAAAAGTGCTATTAGAAATACCGCTACCTTTAAAAAAAGCTGATGAAATAATTAAAAAATTAAAAAGAAATAACTGTCAAATTTTGGCTCTGGCAACCCTCGAAAAAAAGGAAATTAAAAAATTGTTCTATTTTGAATTAGGACAAAACAACGTTATCCAAATTCCAATTGATAATAATCTACTAATTGATAGAATATTGGAATTTATAAAAAACTGATCTCGCCCCGGCTTTCTATAAAAGAAGTCGGGGTAATTTTTATTTAAATACTTTTATAAACCCCAAAATTATAGATTGTAAAAATGGTGCTGTAATTATACACTTTGCGCGAACCTTTTTCGAGCGGAAACTGGACGAATGAATCAGCCCCGCCACCGCCTCGCAGAGCCTCGGCGGACACCAAAGAAAAATGTTCCTTGCTTTTCGGATTTGCGCGCGACCAAT
>JAHITT010000002.1 GCA_018817715.1 Patescibacteria group bacterium | reverse complement strand
TAAATCCGGTCAACGCTCGGGGTCTCTGTATTACCGCTGCTGCTGGCACAGAGTTAGCAGCCCCTTATTCTTATGGTACCGTCAAATTTCTTCCCATAAAAAAGCAGTTTACACCCCGAAGGGCTTCTTCCTGCACGCGGCGTCGCTCCCTCAGACTTTCGTCCATTGGGGAAGATTCTCGACTGCAGCCTCCCGTAGGAGTCTGGGCAGTGTCGCAGTCCCAGTGAGGGGGGTCGCGCTCTCACGCCCCCTATCCGTCGTAGCCTTGGTGAGCCGTTACCTCACCAACAAGCTGATGGAACCTAGGCCCCTCCCAAAGAGCATTGCTGCTTTCTTTCTAAATCATAAGATTTAGAACCACATCCAGTATTAGCCTCGCTTTCGCGAGGTTATTCTGAACTTCGGGGTAGGTTACCAAGGTGTTACGCACCCGTTTGCCACTACTTATTCCATTCCTTGCGGAACAAAATAAACCGTTCGACTTGCATGCCTAAAACACGCCGCCAGCGTTCATCCTGAGCCAGGATCAAACTCTCAATAAAAATTCAAGATGTTTGAATTAGCTCTTTATGAGTTCACACTTATTTAGACTGGCGATGAACCTTAGTTTCTAACGTATCTTTTATGTTGGAAAGATACAAAACTTAAGCTGACCAGTTGATCTACCAGCCTAAGGCTGATAAATCGGAAATTGACTTATTATGGCTTTTCCTATCACTTTATTAAAGAACAAATTTCTCTTCCTAATTTAAGAAGATTTTCCCTAGGCTTTTTAAAGCGTAGAAAAAACAGAGATACTCAAAATCCTAATTGATTAAGTACCACTGTTTTTTCTAAAATCTCCTTAAATTTTAAGGGGTTTCTAGGCGGTTGTTTTAAAGGTTAGTTATTAATGCTTGTTTAGTATAGAAAAGAGTGCTGTTTTTGTCAAGACTAACGATAAGACAATTAAGCAACTTATTAGCCTGGTGATTTTTTGATTACTTTAAATGAATTTTTAGAGCGCCAATCAATAATTAATTTATGATTGCCCTTCAGCAATACCTTAGGGACTTTATAATTCTTTTTATGAATAACTAATTTTTCCGGACGCGTATAATGAGGATGCTCTAAATACTTTTCACCACTCGTTCCTTGTACCTCACTACTAGTATTAGAAAACGATTCATTGTTTATAGACTCTTCCTTACCAACTACCTTAGGTACCATTCTTGATACGGCATCAATAATTATAGCCGCCGGCAATTCACCGCCTGTTACTACGTAAGGTCCGACAGAAATTTTTTCATCAATAAATTTTTCTACCCTGGCATCCACCCCTTCATAGCGACCACAAATTAAAACTAACTTATCATACTTAGCTAACTTTTTAGCCGTTGCTTGATTAAACAATTGGCCGTTGGCGGCCAATAAAATAGTTCTAACTTTTTTTCGGGCACTGGTTTTGTTAGGCAAAGCTTTTAAAAATTTTAAAGCTTTTAAAATCGGCTCAGCCATCATAACCATACCGGCTCCCCCGCCGTAAGGCTTATCATCCACCTTGCGATGCTTATCCGTAGTAAAATCACGTAAATTATGGCTGGTAATCTTAATTAATTTTTTTTCCTGCGCCCGTTTTAAAATACTAACCTCAAAATAAGAGTTTAAAGCCTGGGGGAAAATGGAAACTATTTCAAACTTTTTCATAACTACCATATTATTTGAATTATTTAAAAAAGTCCAAAAAAAATCGAAAATCACCCAAATTCCTTGCTAAATAAATCTTGGCCATTAAACAGCCCTCCACTGGTAGCGGAGGGCTGTTTAAAAACAATTTTATATCTTCAAATCATCAACCATCGATGTATCGGTAGCAGCGGAATCACCTTCACCCGACATCGGGGCGCGCTCTTCTCGGCTGTACCTAGGACCCTTGGATCCTTCTGGCTCGTAAATCTTAAGATTCACTCGAGCATTATTCTTAGCGCCTACCACCCGCAAAAGGGTGCGTAAGCTGCGGGCAGTTTGACCACTACGGCCAATAACCTGTCCCATATCTTCAGGGCTGACGTGTAGGGTAATAAGAACACCCATTTCATCAACCGTTCTTTCGGTCTTAACTCCCTCAGGATGATCAACCAACGCTTTCACAACGTAGTCAATGAATTCCTGGTCTTTCGGTATATCTTGTGACATATTCATAACACTAAAGATAAAACTGCCATTCATTCTTTAAAAAAACAACCAATCTTTGGTCCGGACCTAAAACTGATAAATATTTCGACCTTTTGTCAGACTTTCGGCCAACCTTATAATATAGTCGTTTAAATTATCAAAGAACAAACAACAAGACTTATGGTAAAACAAAAACCTCCCCGAAGTCAACTTATTTGGGGAGGTTTTAAAATATTTATAATTAAGCAGCTGGCGGAGCAACCGATTCTACTTTTACTTCCTTGGCTGACTCTTCCTTAACAGTCTTGGCCGCTTCTAATTCACTCGTTGTCTTTGGTTTAGCTCGCCAAGCTTTTACTTTAGCGACCTTAAGCAAACCTTTATCTACTAACATATTATGAACAACAGCCGAAGGTTGGGCACCCTTACTTAACCAATAAATAATTCTATCCTCTTTCAAAACCACAGTGCTGGGATTAGTATGAGGATTAAGATTACCCAAAATTTCCAAATAATCACCATGAGTGTCTTTGGTTTTTTCCGAAACTATTAAACGAAAATAAGCCTTTTGCTTCTTACCTATTCGCGCCAAACGGATTGCTAACATATTTTTTCTATAAACTAACTTAAGATTAATGCCAGATGATAATAACAATAAACCAAACGACTGTCAAGAAAACCCTATAAACAAAACTACCAATCTTAACTTGGACTAAAGTTACTTTTTTATTAAAAAACTACTCAGCTATTTGTTTAGCTTCTTCTAATTTAACTGATAACAATTTAGAAACACCATCCTCATCCATTGTTACACCATATAATATATCAGCCTGACGCATAGTCGCCCGATTATGAGTAATAGTAATAAATTGAGTTTGTTTATTTAATTTTTCCAAAATAGCGGCAAATCTTTCTGAGTTAGATTCGTCCAAAGCCGCGTCTACTTCATCCAAAACCACAAAGGGCGATGGATTGCAAGAAATAATAGCGCTAATTAAAGCAATGGAGGTTAAAGCTTTTTCACCACCCGATAAAGCGGTTATAGAAGATAATTTTTTACCCGGCGGAGTAGCTTGAATATCAACCCCAGAAAATAAAGAAGCTCTAATTTTTTCATTTAATAGAAACTTTTGCTTGGGACCAACAGGCTCCTGATTAGTTGAATCAACCTGATCAGACAAAACAGATTCCCCGGTTGTTTGTTCGGTAACTGGCTCATTTTTTTGTAAATTAAGCTGAGCCCGGCCGCCGGAAAATAAAACCTTAAAATATTCAGTAAACTTATCATTTATTCTGTTAAA
Source organism: Patescibacteria group bacterium (assembly GCA_018817715.1). NCBI lineage: Bacteria > Patescibacteria group bacterium. The sequence goes on along the minus strand of JAHITT010000002.1, from coordinate 42,875 downwards.
ATCAACAGTAAATTTCTTTTCGATAGTCTTATCTAAATCCTGAATAATTGATTCTAAAGATTTGGCCGCTTGCTCTAAATCACCTGTTTGGCTAGTTAAAAAATCAAATCGAGTTTTAGTCTGCTGGTATTCAGTAACTACTTCCGGCTCAATACCACCAGTTAATTCCAATTGCCTTTTTAACTTTTGTAATTCTAAAGCAACTATTCCCTCATCAATTAATTTAACCTCTCCAACTTCTTTTATTTCTCTAACCAACTCCACAGTAGTTTCTTGGGCTAATTCATGCTCTAAATCTTCTAAGCGGGTTTCTATCCTAGCTTGTTCTACTTTACTCTCATGATATTTTCTTTCCAAAATTAATTCCTGGCTAGTAGCTGTTTCTAATTCCCTTTGCAGGTTAAATAACTCTGCCTCCTTAGCCTCTTGCCTAGTATGAAACTGAGCCAAATTAACTTCAATCTGATTTATTTGGTTTTCCAAATTAATTAAAGACTTTTTAATTTCATTTGTTTGATTAACATCACTAACCTTGGTTGGTTTAACTTGCAAAGATTTTTCTACTTTAATCTTAGTATCTCGTAATCGATTAGCTATTTCCTTTAAACTAACCACCGACTTTTCCAAACTAGCTATTTCAGCTGTTAAAGAAGCTAATTCATTAATTAAACCTTCATGATGTTCCAAGGTTTTAGTAAAATCGGCCTTAGAAGAACCAGCTGGCTTTTTTAAACGTTCTAAAATAATGGCTATCTTTTTTATAACCTTTTTTAGCTCTTCAGCTAAAACAGCCACTGCAGATAAATCAACTGCCTGATCAAAACGACTGGATAAATTAGTTGCTTGCGCTAGCCAGATTTCTAAATCTTTATTAAGCCAATCAGGTTTTTCTTCTTTATCTAAAGCATCAAACAAAACAGCTACTTGAGTCCGTTCTTTAGTTTTTAAAGCCAATAGTCGCCGTTTACTCAACAGGTCATTTTGTAAATCAGTCTCTTTAGCTTCGGCTTCATTTAATTCCCTTTCTACTTCGGCCAATCTTTGCTTAAGCCAAGCAATTTCTCCTTCACCTTTTTTAAAATGTCCTATTTCCTCAGCAGCCTGGGCAACGGCTAAATCTTTAGTTAATTGGCCAATTTTAACGCGTAGTTCAGCCTGCTGGCTTTGCAATTTTTGCCAAGCCGAAGACACAGTAACTGATTTTTCTTTAGCGTTTAATTTAGCTCTCAAATCTTTTATTAAATTTTGCTGACTAAGTAAAGCTACTTCCATTTCCGAACAAGTTTTACCGATAACTAAACGGCTCCTTTCTAAATACCAATAACGATAACGATAATAATCTTTTTGCTGTTGCCTTAAACTTACCGTTAACTCCTCTCGATGCTCCAATCTTTTTACTTGCCTAGTTAAAACCCTAAGTCTAGGCTCTATTTCCTGCAATAATAAACTGGCCTGCTCTAAATTTACATAAGTAGCTGTTAGTTTATTTATAGCCTGATCCCTCTTAAGCTGATACTGTTTCACGCCAGTAGCATCCTCAAAAAACTCCTTCCGCTCAGCTGGCGAAGAAGACAAAATAGAATCAATCATACCCTGACCAATCACACTATAAGTTCTTTGACCAATATTAGCTCGAGCCAATAATAACTGAATGTCCTGCAAACGAACTTGAGAATTGTTCAACAAATATTCACTTTGACCATCGCGAAAAATACGCCTAGTAATAACCAACTCGCCAAATTCAATAGGCACCAAACCATTTTCATTATTCAAGTACAAAGACACTTCAGCCATACCCAAACGACTTTTTTTATCGCTGCCGGCGAATATAACATCCTCAGCTTTTTTGCCGCGTAATGTCTTAAGAGATTGCTCACCTAAAACCCACCTAATAGCATCAGCCACATTTGATTTACCAGAACCATTAGGACCAACAATTGCTGTGAACTGCCGATTGAATTCTAAGACCGTTTTACGAGCAAATGATTTAAAACCTTGAATTTCAACTTTTTGTAAAAACATTATATAAAAAAACAAAATTTAAATTATTCCCAACCCTTGGCTACTAAACCAGCTTGGGCAGCCGATACTTGAGCCTCCTGTTTAGAACTGCCTTGCCCTTCAGCTATTAACTCCGAATCTAAATATAAACCAACTCGAAAAATTTTAGCATGATCAGGACCCACTTCAGACAAAACATCATAACGAGGAGTAATTCCAACCTTGTCTTGAGCAATTTCCTGAAAGCGACTCTTGGGATCCAAATATAAAGCCTTAGCCAAAACTTCCGGCAAATGACTTAAAATACTTTTATTAATAAACTGACTAGCCTGCTCCCAACCAGCATCCAAATAAATAGCCCCGATAACCGCCTCAATAGCATTAGCTAAAATATAAAGCCGAGCTTTACTATTACTATCTTTGGCTTCACCGCGTGATAAATACAAATAATCACCTAAATTTAAAAAACCGGCAATTTCTCCCAAAAAATTAGCATTAACCAAGGCCGCTCGCCAATTAGTTAACTCCCCCTCGGGATTAGGATAATTTTTATAAAGATATTCCGTAACCACTAATTCCAAAACAGCGTCCCCCAAAAATTCCAAACGCTCATTATGTGGCAAATTAAAACCCGGATTTTCATTAAGATAAGACCGATGAACCAAAGACTGACGCAACAAATCAATCTCTTTAAATTTATAACCAATTATTTTCTCTAACTCACTAAAATCCCGCATAACAATAGGTTTCCCTCTTAATCTAAATCTTAATTTATTCTCTTTTTTTAAAAGCGTTATTACTCACTGGTCAAAAAAAATAAATCACAATAACCAAATCACAACTTATTATGTTTTAGGTATTGGTAATTATTTAGAGTTTAAATTTAAAATTTAAGATTTATTAATAATGATTATTTAATTCTATCACAAACTAACCCTCGCTCACCACATCTACATTATCCTTACTTTTTGGTAAACCAGGTTCGGCCGCCAGAGTTTGCTCAAAAACCTGTTTAAAATCCTCAATCGGTACTTCACCCGCACCAGCCATTTCTTTATATAAACTACCTAAGACACCATTAATAAACTTACTAGAAGCATCCGAACCAAAAGCTTTAGCCAACTCAATAGATTCATTTATGGCTACTTTAGGTGGAATCTCCTTACCATACTTAAGTTCGTAAACTCCCAAACGTAATATATTACGATCAACACCAGTAATTTGATCAAGAGGCCATTCTGGAGCCAAACGCTTTAAAGTACTATCGATATCTTTTAAGTTATTGACTATACCCTGACTTAACCTCTGGGCAAATCCATCATCTAGCGCACCCGGTGCTAATTCCTCTAGATTAGTTTCCACCATAGCTGACAAATTCCCCGCCTTATCCAAAAAATCCCATTGAAACATGGTTTGTAAAACAGCAGTCCTAATAAGATGGCGAGAAGACATTATTAAAAATTATTTGGCTTCTTTTTTATCTTTTTTATCTTGTTTCACCTCAGCGACCTTGGCTTTCAGAGCCTTACTCTTCAATTTAACTTCCAAAACCTGACGCCCCTTATAATAACCACAATTGGCACAAGCCTGATGGGTAACCACCGGTTGTTGGCAATTAGTACACTTGGTAAGATGAGCCGGTTTAAGTGCAAAATGAGAAGCCCGCCTACGCTTGTGAGAAGATGTCCGTCTATGACCAGGTAAACCCATAATATATAATGTTAAAACAATTAAAACATTTAGTTAATGCTCTACTGATTATACTGGTTTTTACTTATAAGTCAAATAAATAAACTGAAAATAATAAATATTTCTACCCTAAAAACTACCGTCAATATAAACGGTAGTTTTATTTAAGTATTAGTTTATACCCGGCCACCAAAATGAAATCCCCAATAACCCTAAACAAAAGTCACACTAGCCACTTGATCCTTTTCTGCTTTAAATCTCATTATTCTAACACCTTGAGTAGCGCGACCTAAAACCGACACAGCTTTAAGAGCCAAACGAATAACTTGACCGTTATCAGACATGACAATTAAATCTTCCTGTTCTCGTTTGGCATTAACCACCAAAGCATAAACTATCTGACCGGTTTTAGTTGTAATATTAGCTGTTTTAATACCACTACCGCCGCGACCCTGCACCTTATACTCCCGAAGTTTAGTTCGTTTACCATAACCATGAGCCATAACTACCAATAATTGTTCATCTGGACCTGGTCGACCTTCATTTATTAAATCCACGCCAGTTACCTCATCGCCACTCTTTAAACGTATGGCTCGAACCCCCGCGGCCGTTCGACCCATGGGTCGAACACCTTTTTCTTTAAAACGGATAGACTGCCCCTTAGCTGTTACCATTATTACATCATCTTCACTGGTTGATGGTTTTACCCATAACAAAGAGTCTCCATTTTTTAAATTAATAGCAATTAAACCAGACCGCCGAACATTACTAAAAGCATCGATAGTTACTTTTTTAATAACACCCTGCTTGGTTACCATAATCAAATACTTATAACCTTCCCACTCTGTCAAAGACAGAACCTCCGACACTTTTTCTTCAGGTGATAACTGCAAAAAATTCACTACTGCCTGGCCTTTAGAAGTTCTAGAACCTTGAGGCACATCATAAGCCTTAAGCTCAAACACCCTGCCACGACTAGTAAAGAATAATAAATCAGCGTGCGTAGTGGTGGAAAACAATTGCTCCACTGAATCTTCTTCTTTAGCAGTTAAACCTATCACACCCTTACCGCCCCGACCCTGAGCCTTAAAAGTATCCGGCGCTAAACGTTTTAAATAACCGTCTTTGGTGATTATAACCACCGTCGCCTCATTAGGAATTAAGTCTTCCTGAGTAAACTTATCAACCGCCCCGGCATAAACCTTAGTTAATCGATTGGTAGCATACTTATCCTTTATATGAATTAACTCCTCTTTAATAACACCTAAAATCTTTTTTTGGTTAGCTAATAACTCTTTCAACTCCTTAATTAATTTCCGTTTATCTTTCAACTCTTCCTCTAATCTTAATTTTTCCAAATTGGCCAACTGCTGTAACTTCATTTCCAAAATAGCTTCGGCCTGACGATCGGATAATTTAAATCTGGCTATTAAATTCTTTTTAGCATCTTCTTTATCTTTAGATTTTTTAATAGTGGTAATTATTTTATCAATATCTTCCAAGGCCATTACCAAACCTTCCAAAATATGGGCTCGATCCTCAGCTTTTTTTAAATCAAACTCTGCTCGACGTTTAACTACTTCCTGACGATGCTTTAGATATTCTTCCAAAATACTCTTTAAAGTCAAAACTCGAGGTTGCAAACCATCCACCAAAGCCAACATATTAAAATGAAAACTAGTTTGCAAAGCCGTGTGCTTATAAAGCTGATTTAGAACCTTCTTAGGATAAGCATCTTTTTTAAGTTCAATAACTACCCGAATACCATCCTTATCCGATTCGTCTCGCAAATCTTTTATACCCTCAATCTTTTTTTCTTTAACTAACTCAGCTATTTTCATTACTAACTCAGCCTTATTAACCTGATAAGGCAATTCCGTAACAATTATGGCAAAACCACCTTTAAATTCTTCTATTTCAGCTTTAGCGCGCATAACCACTGAACCTTTGCCTGTAGCGTAAGCCTGCTTAATATCTTCTTTATTAAAAATAGCACCGGCCGTGGGAAAATCTGGGCCTTGAACAAATTTCATTAAATCATCCACTGTGGCTTCTGGATCACTTATTAAATACTGAATAGCTTCAATTAACTCCCCCAAGTTATGAGGTGGAATAGAGGTAGCCATACCAACAGCAATACCCATGGTGCCATTAAGCAACAAATTAGGTAGGCGAGCTGGTAAGACCTGAGGCTCCTGATGCGAACCATCATAATTAGGTAAAAAATTAACCGTATCCTTTTCTATATCTGTTAGTAATTCTTCAGATATTTGGGCTAGTTTAGTTTCGGTATAACGCATAGCGGCAGCGGAATCACCATCAATCGAACCAAAATTGCCCTGACCTTTTACCAATACCTGGCGCATGGCAAAAGGTTGAGCCAAACGAACTAAAGAATCATAAACCGCCGCATCACCGTGCGGATGATATTTACCCAAAACTTCACCAACCACTGTCGCGCTTTTTCTAAATTTGGCGTTAGGTTTTAAACCAATATCCCACATGGCATAAAGTATCCGACGGTGAACCGGCTTCAAACCATCCCGAACATCTGGCAAAGCTCGCGCCACAATAACCGACATAGCATAATCCAAATAGGATTGTTTCATCTCTTCTTCGATTGATTGGTTGATTACTCTATTAACCTCCGGTGGATTTTCTATTAGAGCTAAATTATCTTTTTTACTAGTCATAAAATTAAACTAACGAACTGAAGACGGTGATATATTAGTTAAACGTTCTTTAATAGATTGAAATAAATCTACACTAGGCTTCTTGTCGGCTAAACGCCAACTATAACTAATGGAAAAAAAAGCCAAACAACTTATTAAAAATAATAACAAAAAAAACAAAACTACTTTCTTCTTATCAGAAAACCGATTTTGAGCTCTGCCTATTTTCAAAGGCATAAAACATTAAACCTAAACCGTTAATAAAATCAATTGGGAATCTTCTTGCGGTAAATCTTTTTTGACTATTTTAAGCTTATCCATTGTTGACGGCTTAAAACCAACTTCCTTAACAAATTTATCTACTCCCTCAATCTCTACTTTTAAACCAGGTAATTTATAATGCATCGGGATAATAATCCTTGGTTCAATTTGATTAACTATACTAGCCGCTTTCTTTCCATCAATTGTATAATTTCCACCCACCGGCAAAAGTAAAATATCCACCCCTTCCAAAAGTTCCATTTGCTGACTAGTTAGTTCCGATTGCCCTAAATCACCTAAATGGGCCACGGATAAACCTTCTACTTCCAAAAAACACATGGTAATAGCTCCTCGTTCCCTACCTTCTTGATCATCATGCCAAGCGGGTAAACCATACAAAAAGGCTCCCTTAAATTCATATTCCCCAGGACCGTTTATCAAAAAAGGTTGCCCCGTAACCCCCTCCGTATAATTGTGATCAAAATGATCGTGTGTTACCACAACAATATCTCCGACTAATTTAGGTAATTTTAAACCAACCCTTTTGGGATCAAAAGGATCAAAAATAACCGTGACCTCTTGCCCTGGTCCCGGTTTGGCTTGAATTTTAAAACAAGATTGTCCAAACCACTGTATAACCATATAACAGCCTAATCATAGCATAATTTTACCCCTAGGACAAGGGTCAGTCTTGCCAAAATAGATATTTTAACCTATAGTATTGAAGCTTAAGTTATTTTAAATAGCCTAAGCTTAAAATTTTATTTATTTATTTGTCCTTAAGCAACGGCCAACCAAAATTTATTGGTGGCTTAAACTGCTTTAAAGGGCCTGTCGCGTAAAATTATTGCGGGATGGGTTAGGTTATTTTTTTGTTACTTATGAAAGAAACTAAATTAAATGAAGCGCCGAATTCAGCCATGCAAGCGCTCCTAAACAGTCCAGAAGGTGCCACTGTACCAAAAGTCGGCGACTTAGTTCAAGGTCAAATTATCACTTTAGGAAAAAGAGAAGTTAAACTGGACTTACCAGGTTTTACCACTGGTGTAATACGTGGCCGGGAACTATTTGACGAATCTGGCGATTACTCCGATTTAAAAATACATGATCAAGTTACAGCCACAGTTTTAGAATTAGAAAACGAAACTGGTGAAATGGAACTTTCTTTTAGACAGGCTGGTCACCAAAAAGCCTGGGGTAACCTGGAAGACTTAAAAAAATCCGGTGAAGTTATAGAAGTTAAGGTAATCGACGCTAATAAAGGTGGCCTAATGGTCAAATTGGGACAGATTGATGGTTTTTTACCAGTTTCTCAACTAGCTGTTGAACACTATCCTAGAGTAGAAGGTGGCGACAAATCTCGAATTTTAGAATTGTTAAAAAAATTCATTGGCGAGATGCTAGAAGCCAAAGTAATTACAGTTAATGAAGAAAATGATAAACTCATCGTTTCTGAAAGAGCAGCTTGGGAGGAAAAACAAAAGGACAAGCTGGATAAATACCAAGTCGGCGATATTATAGAAGGAAAAATTTCTGGCGTGGTTGATTTTGGTTGCTTTGTGGAATTCGGCCAAGGCTTAGAAGGTTTGGTTCATATTTCCGAATTAGCCTGGCAAAGAATCGATGACCCCAGAGAAGTTGTAAAAGTAAGCCAGGAAGTCAAAGCCAAAATAATAAATATTGACGGCTCTAAAATATCTCTATCCTTTAGGCGCTTAATGGATGATCCTTGGAAATCAGTAGCCGAAAAATACAAAGTAGAAAATATTGTTCAGGGTAAAGTTATTAAATTAAATCCTTTTGGTGTTTTTGTGGAACTTGATCCAGAAATACACGGGCTCTGTCACGTTTCCGAAGTCTCAGCCAAAAATATCAAAGACCCTAGCGAAATAGTTACTATTGGCGAAACTAGGGAATTCAAAATAATTTCCATGGACCCTAAAGAACACCGCTTAGGTTTATCTATTAAAGCTTTAGATAAATCTAATACCGACGACAAAGTAGAAAAAGAGTCCGTTAACGAGCCTGGTAAACCAGAAGAAACTGACAAAAAAACTGACTAACTATAAAGCTCTACTAGCTAATCAAATACTCTATTTATCCGTCGGTAAATGGAGTATTTTTATTAATAAAATCACTTGCTGACCTTAGCCTAATCAAGGTATACTCAAGTTACTAAATTTTATAAATTACCCATAAATAAACTAAGTTAACCTTATGTCCAACATGATAAAAAATTTCGGGATTTTCTTTTTAGCATTTCTTTTACTGGCAGCAATTTTTTCTTGGTATGAAAATAGCCAACAACCAGCCACCAGTGTAAGTCTGGACCAAATAATCACCGCCATAGATAATGAAACAGCTCAAAGTATAAACATCGCTGGTAATGAACTGTCCTTAACTCTGCAAGACGGTAAAATTATAAAAACAGAAAAGGAATCCAGTGATTCTTTATCCACCCTTATCAGCAACTATCAAATAGCTCCGGAAAAACTAAAAAAATTAACTATTACAGTTGAACAACCAACTGGCCTGGGTTATTGGTTAGCCACCTTATTACCTTTCTTATTGCCTTTGCTTTTATTGGTTGGTTTCATAATTTTTATGTCCCGCCAAATTCAAGGGGCTAATAATCGCGCTTTATCTTTTGGACAATCCAAAGCCCGAGAAAGTAACTTTAAAAACAATAAAAGCAAGGTAACTTTCAAAGACGTCGCTGGCGTTAAAGAAGCCAAGCAAGAGCTTTTAGAAGTGGTGGAATTTTTAAAAAGTCCCAAGAAATTCCTGGATTTAGGGGCACGCATACCTAAAGGTGTCTTGCTAGTCGGCCGACCAGGCACTGGTAAAACTCTATTGGCCCGGGCGGTAGCTGGCGAAGCTAATGTTGCCTTTTTTCATATTTCCGGCTCAGAATTTGTAGAAATGTTTGTCGGTGTCGGTGCTTCCAGGGTCCGAGACTTATTTACCCGAGCCAAAAAAAATTCACCTTGCATTGTTTTTGTAGATGAAATTGATGCCGTCGGCCGACAACGTGGCACTGGTTTAGGTGGTAGTCATGATGAACGAGAACAAACCCTTAACCAAATATTAGTAGAAATGGACGGTTTTGAACCAACAGCTAATGTCATTGTCATGGCTGCTACTAACCGTCCAGACGTTTTAGATCCGGCTTTATTAAGACCGGGGCGATTTGACCGCCGAGTAGCCTTAGACCCACCAGATATTAATGACCGCGAAGCCATACTAAAAGTTCATGTCCAAACTAAACCTTTAGCTACGGAGGTGAATTTAAGATTAATAGCTGAAAGAACACCTGGTTTTTCTGGTGCCGATCTTAGTAATTTATTAAATGAAGCGGCTATTTCAGCGGCCCGCCACAATAAAAAACAAATCAGCTTAAGTGATTGTTTAGAGGCTATTGAAAAAGTTATGCTCGGACCGGAAAGAAAAAGCCATATCTTATCCACCAAAGAAAAGAAAATAACCGCTTATCATGAGGCTGGTCATGCCTTAATTGCCCACCTGCTACCCAAGGCTGATCCAGTTCACAAGGTGTCTATTATTGCTCGAGGACAAGCAGCTGGTTATACCTTAAAATTGCCGAGTGAAGATAAATACATGCACCAACGTTCAGAATTTGAAGCTGATTTAGCAGTTATGTTAGCTGGCCATGCCACAGAAAAAGAAATCTTCGGCGAAGTAACTACTGGTGCTCAAAATGATCTTCAGCAAGCCACTAAACTAGCCAGAAAATTAGTAACCGAGTATGGTATGTCAGATAAACTCGGCCCCAGAACATTTGGCCTAAAAGAAGAAATGATCTTTTTAGGTCGTGAAATATCAGAACAACGCGATTATAGTGAAAAAGTTGCTGAAGCCATCGACGACGAAGTCGGCCGATTTTTAAAAACCGCTTACCAAACCGCCCACTCCTTAATCAAAAAAAATAAGGCCAAACTAGATAAATTAGCCAATACCCTAATAAGCCAGGAAGTCCTAGAAAAAGAAGCCTTTGAGCAACTAATGTCTCAAAATGATTAAAATTTGGATTTTCTAAGCGCTAGAACTTATTTGTCAAAATGTTGTATACTTCTTTATGTAAAGAAGGTGTTTAGTTATAACTATTAATTAACAGTCATTTTATGAAAATATACCGCGATATACTTAAACGTTCTTGGCAAATTCTCTGGCGTTTTTACTGGCTGTGGCCTTTGGGATTGTTAACAGCTTTAGCTGGTAATGGCGGTGAATATAACATACTGTCTTTAAGCCGAGAACAAATAAATAATCAAGCTAGTGCTTTAACTGCTTTAAAACAAACCTTACGTGCCGACCAACTAAAAGAAATTAGCCAAAACTTAATGGCCAACTTTTCTGCTTCACCGATTGCCAGCGTTTGGTTAATTGTTGTTATTTTAGCTGTACTTTTATTAGCTATTTGGATAATTACCGTTTCCCAAGCCGCTCTTATTAAAGCGGCTGGTAATATCGATGCCGAACAACCAATCAGTTTAGTTACAGCCAGCGAAACAGGTATAAAAAAGTTTTGGCCGATCTTTTGGTTAAATGCCTTAACCCGTTTTATAACCGCCCTATTATTAATAGTAGCCTATTTACCCTTCTTAATTTCTTTCTTAGCCAACCCCAATAACAACTGGAATTTTAATGCTCTCTTAGTAATTTCCTACCTCATTTCCATACCCTTAACAATCATTCTGTCTTTCATTCTACGTTACGCCGCCATATATATTGTATTAGAAAACGAATCTTGGTGGTCGGCTCTGGAAAAAGGTTTGAACTTATTCTTTAAAAATTGGCTTATCTCCCTAGAAACAGCCGCCATACTTTTCTTTATTAATTTGGCACTGGGCTTTAGTCTATTCTTAGTAACCCCCAATACTATTGCTTTAGAAGTTTATGTCCTGTTAACTAATTTTAACTTCTTAACTTTATTCAGACTCCTACCGATTTTCCTACTCTTTATAGTAGCTGGCATGTGGTTCGCTGTTTTCCAATATGTTACTTGGACCCTACTCTTCCGCCGGCTTAGAGCTGGCAGTGTTACAGCTAAGCTTACCCGTTGGCGACAGGATTTACCAATCAAACTACCTAAGTGGTTTAAAAAAAATTAAATCATCTTCCTACAACCTCCGCCAGTAGCGGGGGTTGTTTTTAAATTAACCACTTGCTAAAGTTACCATATTACCCCCTACAAACTATGCCACGAATTACCCAACAATCTCCTTCAACTTTCAACCAAGCGAATCAAAAGTTAACAACCAAAATAACCGACCTCAAATTAAAAGAGTTGGAACAAGAAGTTAAACAACGAGCTAGTCAATCAAATTTAAAATATGTTAACCTCCAGAATTTCCCCATTACTCCGGAGGCCCTATCAGCTGTACCAGAACAGCAAGCTCTCGCCTTACAAGTAGTACCTATATTGCTGTCTGATAAAGAAATCCACTTAGCTTGTTTAAAGCCGGTAGGTTCAGCTTTTAAAAATTTCTTAACCGACTTAACTAACCAACTTAAAAAAACAGTTCTGATCTATCTAATTTCTGAACATAGTTTAACTATTGGACTTAAACAATATGCTAATCTGCCCAAAAAACGTCTAGTAACCAGCGGTTTAACGGTTAATGAAGCAGATATTAATAAATATTTGGCCACCAGCAGTAACTTAAAAGAACTCAATAATCTACTTAACCAAGCTAACGCCACTGAACTCGTTACAGTTACTGTAGCCGGTGCTTTAGCTATGAAAGCTTCAGACATTCACTTAGAAACTAATGAACATGAAATAATCATCCGCTATCGTATTGATGGCACACTCTATACAGTAGCTGAGTTAAAAGCCGAGGTTTGGTCTAAAATAATTTCCCGCCTTAAATTATTAGCCAAGCTCAAAATAAATATTATCAACCAACCACAAGACGGTCGTTTTACTATTAATCTAAAACAAGATCAAGTTGATGTTCGTGTCTCCACTATCCCCACTGCTTACGGCGAATCAGTTGTTATGAGATTATTACGTTCTTCGGCTACTGGGCTTAATTTTGATCAATTGGGTCTCAAAGGCAACTCCTATAATGATTTAAAAAAAGAAATCGTTCGTCCTAATGGTATGGTCATTACTACCGGTCCTACTGGTAGCGGTAAAACAACCACTCTTTATGCTATCCTCAACCAACTTAACGATCCAGCCACCAAAATAATCACCTTAGAAGATCCAATTGAATACAAACTAAAAGGTATTAATCAAAGCCAAATTGACCATAAAGCCGGCTATAATTTTGCTGGCGGCCTAAAAGCTATTCTACGACAAGACCCAGACGTGGTAATGATTGGTGAAATTAGAGATTTTGAAACAGCTGATATCGCCGTTAATGCCGCCTTAACCGGGCATTTGGTTTTATCCACTATCCACACTAACAGCGCTGCTGGAGCCATTCCGCGCTTTTTGGCTATGGGAGTTAAACCCTTCCTCTTAGCACCCGCCTTAAATTGTATTATCGGACAAAGATTAGTTAGAAAAATTTGTGCCCATTGTCGAGAAGAAGACCCTTTGGACCAAGAAATACTAGACCGAATTAAAAAACAACTAACCGCTCTACCTAAAAACAGTGGCCGGCAAATTAATCTAGCTGAAACCAAATTCTTCCGTGGTCAGGGCTGTGATAAATGCAATCATTTAGGTTATCAAGGACGAATTGGCATCTATGAAATACTAATCCTTAACGAAGATATAGAAAAAATACTCTTATCTGGCCAAATTTCTGAATACGCCATTCAGGAAGTCGCTATAAAAAACGGTATGGTACTTATGATTCAAGACGGTCTACTTAAAGCTGCCGAAGGAATTACCACTGTTCAAGAAGTCTTTTTAGTAGCTGAATAAAAATAAGAGCTTACCTTAAGGGTAGCTCTTACAATTTTTTTAAAGGCTGATTATGTAAGCCTTTTTTTCGTCTGAAGATTCCAGACGAGCAATTTTTATACCTTCTTGCGGTTCACCACGAACAATATAAAAATTGGGGAAACTATCATCCCCTAAAGATTTTTTTTCTAAATCCCCAGCAATCATTTCTTCAAGAACTGCTTTAGCTTTAGACAAAATCTCTTCAGAGATTTTTATTTTTTCCATTTGTTCTCCTATATTTTTTAATATCATATAATAATCTATTTTAATCTATTTGTCAAGTAAGAGGTGAATTGAGACTTAACAGAATTTAAAGCTTTTAAATCATCTTTATAATTAATCTGCTCGTTTTTACCATAGTCAATATCAATATAAGGATTGTCTTCTCCCACGACCCGAGCCGCCCGACCATAATCAATTATTATCGGCGAACCGTCTGTGTAATCCATCATAATGTTAGCCAACTTAATATCTCGATGATAAATTTGCTCGGCGTGCAATTTATCTAACATATTTTTTAGTTCATCCCAAAAAAATTCTTGTTTAAAATTTTCTGGCAAAGCCAAACCTTTTTCTATAATCTCCAGAAGATTATGGCCTTTAATTGTTTCCATAACCAAAAATGATTCACCTTTATCTGTTTCTAAACATAATACTGGCTTGGGCGACCTAACACCAGACTGAATAGCTTGTTCTTGCAAAGACATTTCCTGTTGAATGGTATTAACCACGAAAATTCTAGGCGGCAGATGTAACTCCTTGACGCAAAAATCCTGCTTGTTTACATCATGAGAAAAATAAACCCGAGCTTCGTCACCTTGCCCCAACTCTATATGATTAACTGAAACTTCTTCAATTAACTTATGAGCAATTTCTATATTGTCCTGATTAACTTTTTCATTATGAGCAAATATTTCTTTGTAATTTATATTCTCAAACATATTAAACACAACAAATATTAATTATTAAATTTAATCCTTATTCCCGGTTATGTCAACACCTAACACTATATCCGCCACGACGATTTCTTCTTGATAACTATCTAAGTTATCAAACCAATCAATTTTTGTTCTTAAATTTTTTATTGATAGCTTAGCTTCTTTAGTTAATTCCCCTTGTTTAACAAAAATTTTTAACTGCTGACTAGAAACCATTTTATTAACCGCCCGATAATTTCTAATAACCGTCACAATATCTTGAATTTTCTTAAAGGCCGCTTCTGCTTCTTCGTCAATCTTTTTTAACTGCTGGGGCCAACTTTGCACTATTAACATTTTATCAGTTTTGTCACCAAAAGCTTCTTGCCACAACACTTCAGTAATAAACGGCGCTAAAGGATGCCACAATTTTAAAAGCTGGGTCAATAAATAATTAAATATTTCCTCCTTATCTTCTTCCGCTTTAGCTACTTCCAAATACCAATCAGCCAGCTCGTGCCAAGTAAAATCATACAAAGATTCAGCTGCCTGGGATAATTCATAATTTTCCAATTTTTCCGTAACCAAAGTTATTATTCGGGATAAACGAGATAATATCCATTTATCAGCCAAGGTTTTTGCTGCGGGAACATCTTCCACCCTTTGCGGCTTAGACAAATTCATTAGAATATACCGACTGATATTCCATAACTTGTTAATAAAATTCCGATAACCGGCAATTTTTTCTTCGTATAATCTAAAATCATTACCCGGCGTAGTACCAACTATCATCGATAAACGCAAAGCATCGGCGCCATATTTATCTATCATAGCCAAAGGATCAATACCATTGCCCAAAGATTTGGACATTTTTTTACCTTGCTTATCCCTAACCAAACCATGCAAATAAACCTTTTTAAAAGGTATTTGGTTTAAAGAATACTTAGTCATTATAACCATTCTGACCACCCAAAAAAACAAAATATCATAACCGGTTTCCATTAAATTGGTGGGATGATAATTTTTTAAATCTGGACTGTTATCAAGCCACTCCTGCCAAGTTTTATATTTATCATGGTCTTTAGCCAACAAAGTAGAAAAAGTCCAAAGTCCAGAAGAAAACCAAGTATCCAAAGTATCAGGATCCTGGTGTAATTCTTGGCCACCACAAGTAGGGCAAACTAAAGGCTCTACCGAGGAAATAATTCTACAACCACAATCTTTGTCAGGTAGCTGACTATCAAATTCATAAACATAGGACCAAACCGCTGTTTCCTCATCAACTAATTTATTTGAATTTCTTTTTTTAAAAACTCCTATTAACTGTTCAGTACTATCATATAATGTATAGTGTCTCTTATCCTGTAAATTTAAATCCTTAACTCTAGCTCTATTAATCTCTGTTATACGACCATAACCAAAAACCTGATGCTTAAAGCTATCCTCAAAAATTACTCTATCGCCTACTAAAAAACCATGATCACGTAATCTATAGGTACAAGTTTTTCCATCCTTAACTTGAGGCACCACATCATCTGCCCAACCCATTCTTTTATTGGCGCCTGTCTGGACACCGCAGTACCAAACCGGAACCCGATGGCCAAACCAAATTTGCCTACTAATACACCAGTCTTTTAAATTATTCAACCACTGAGAATAAATCTTACCGAATCGTTCGGGGATAATCTCAATTTGTCCACTAGCCACGGCTTGTAAAGCTAATTTCTTTAAAGTCGTTGGCTGTCCGTCTAAAGCAGTAAATTCTTTATCCACAGCCACAAACCATTGCTCTTGGGGCATAGGCTCAATAGCCCA
Organism: Patescibacteria group bacterium; assembly: GCA_018817715.1. Taxonomy (NCBI): domain Bacteria; species Patescibacteria group bacterium. The sequence continues at coordinate 26,598 of JAHITT010000002.1, read as the reverse complement.
ACCACAACGATAACAAATGGATAAATTATGTTCATAATCTTCATCAATCTTTTCCACTAAACCTTTAGACTGTAATTCCTCTACTATAGCTTTCCGAGCTTCTTTAACCGGCAAACCAGCAAACTTACCAGCCGCTTTGGTCATCTTGCCATCGGGACCAATTATATCCACTATGTCAAAACCATATTTTTGCGCTAACTCAAAATCCACAAAACTATGGGCCGGCGTAATAGTCATGGCGCCGGTACCAAGATCTTTTTCCGCTGTTTGGTCAGCCACTACTTTGGCCCGCACCGTACCATCTATCCAAGGCACATCAAACTCTTTACCTAGATACTTTTGGTAACGTTCGTCATCAGGATGAACAATAATTACCTTATCCAAAACTTTAGTTTCTGGTCGAGCCGTTCCTATAACAATCGGGCCATATTTTAAATAATAAAATTTATTCCGACTGTTTTTATATTCAACCTCATCATCAGATAAAGTAGTACCACAGCGCGTACACCAATTAACAATTCTTTTGCCACGATAAATTAAACCATCCTTATACATTCTAACGAACACCTCTTTAACCGCTCGCGATAATCCCTCATCCAAAGTGTACCTTTCTCTGGACCAATCACAAGAAGCCCCCATAGCCCTCATTTGCTGACGAATAGTACTTTTAGAACTGGCAACAAACTCATCAATTTTCTTAAGTAATTCTGGACGTCCATAATCAAACCTAGTTTTACCTTCCTCTTTATATAATTTCTTCTCTACAACGTTTTGCGTGGCAATGGCGGCGTGATCAGTACCAGGCAACCATAAAGTCTTTTTGCCAGCTAGACGATGAAAACGAATTATTAAATCTTGAATGGCCAACATAGTAGCGTGCCCCAAATGCAAAGTTCCAGTGGCATTAGGTGGCGGCAAACTAATAGTAAAAGACTCGGCAGACTTTCTTAAAATATCCGGATTAAAAAAATCATTGTCTTCCCATTTTTTATAAATATCGCTTTCATATTTTTGCGGTTCATATGCTTTAGGTAGTTCTTGATTGGCCATAAAATTAACTGGATATAAATAAATCAAATAAAAAATCCCACAGCCTAACTGACTTGGGATAAGGACCCTGTTTAGGCTTCGGCCAATTGGCAGATAGCGAATAAACGGGATGGTACCACCTTATTTATTCCGAGCCTAGCTACAGAATTTATACCCTAGCTATTCTCAAAATCTCTTAATTCTCACACTATAACGGGCGTACCCCGAAGAGTTCTACTAACTTTAGTTAAACAAAGTTTTCTTCTCTTAACCTAGATTGAGTGAGGACATTAATTCACCCTAAGGTTTTTATTAACTTGTACCTTTATCTTAATCCAATCAAACTTAAAGTCAATAAATAAAAATACCCTACCAAAAAGTAGGGTATTTTTAGAACAAAATGATTTACGATTTTAGCGCATCCTTCAGGCTTTTACCGGCCTTAAACTTAGGCACAATAACAGCTGGAATATGCATCTTTTCTCCCGGATTCTGAGGATTGACGCCCATGCGGGCGGCACGCTGCCGAGCAGAAAAACTGCCAAAACCCGTAATCGTCACTTCGCTGCCGGATTTTAAGGTATTGATAATAATCTCCACCATAGCCTCCAAAGTTTCTTCAGCTTGCTTTTTACTAAGCTGAACCTTAGCTGCTATTTTCTCGGCTAGTTCCGCTTTATTCATGGTGTCACCCCCTTTCCTTTAAAACTTTAGCGTAGATTTAGCTTAAAACCGCTAACTATAGTAATTTTACCACAAAAGCTAATCAATAGCCACTATTTTACTCAAACGACTAATAGCCTCAGCCTGACCGTTAAGTGGGGAAAAAGTAACCAAAACAGCTGCTACTTGAGTCTGGCCATTTTCTAAAGGCTCCAATCGGTGGGGCAAAGCAGTTAAAAATCTTTGTAAACTACCTTCTTTCTTAACTCCAATTACCCCATCTATAGCGCCAGTCATACCAATATCAGTTAAATAAGCCGTACCGCCTGGTAAAATTCTTTCATCAGCTGTCATAACATGAGTATGACTACCTAACACGGCTGTAACTTGTCCAGCCAAATACCACCCTAAAGCTACTTTCTCGCTAGTGGCTTCCGCATGAAAATCAATCACGATACCATTAACTGGAGCTTGTAATAATTCTTTTTTTAAAAACTCATCAATTGTTTTAAAGGGCGAAGCCACTTGATCGTCCATAAAAACCTGCCCTAACAAATGAACAATTAAAATTTCTCGACTACCTACTTTGACTCTCATAGCTCCCCGGCCTGGTTGATCTGGATGGTAATTTAAAGGACGTAATAAAAAATTGTTACTATTTTGCAGTAACTCAATAGCCTCGGGTGTATCAAAAACATGATCACCTCCCGTAAAAACATCTATCGATAAAGAAGCTAACTCAGCCAAAGTCTTCTTAGTTACCCCTCGACCATGAGCCAAATTATCAACATTAGCTATTATTAAATCCGGTTGATATTCCCTGCGCCAATCAGGTAAAACTTTGGCTAAAGCTTGCCGACCAGCTCGACCAACAATATCACCAATAAAAAGTAATTTCATAAAACCAAGATCCAAAAACTTATCTAGCGTATTCCACTACTCGAGTTTCCCTAATAACATTGACTTTTATTTCCCCTGGATATTTAAGTTCCTGTTCTATTTTATCAGCAATATCTCGAGCTAACTTAATAGCGGCATAATCATCCAAAGCTTCTGGCTGAACAAATACCCTGACTTCTCGACCAGCCTGAATGGCATAAGCCTTATCGACACCGGAAAACCCAGTAGCCACGTTTTCTAATTCCTGTAAACGTTGTAAATAATTTTCATAAGTATCTTTTCTGGCTCCCGGCCTAGCTCCCGAAATGGCGTCCGCCACCTTAGTAATAATACCTTCCAAAGTGTGTGGCGAATCTTCATGATGAGCAATAGCTAAATAAGAAACCTCCTCCGGCAAACCAAATTTCTTCATTATGTCATAACCAATTTCTGGATGAGAACCTTGAATTTCATGATCAACTGCTTTACCAATGTCGTGCAGTAAACCACCTTTAGTGGCCACCGTTACGTTAGCCCCTAATTCTTCAGCCAATAATTTAGATAAAAGAGCTACCTCTTTGGAATGCTGTAAAACATTTTGTCCATAACTAGTTCTAAATTTCAAGCGACCAAGCAATTGAATTAATTTGGGATCCAAACCAGCCACGCCAACCTCATAAGCCGCCTCTTCACCGGCCCGTCTTATATCTTCGCTAATTTCCCTCTTAGCCTTATCAATTGATTCCTCTATTCTTCCTGGATGAATACGACCATCAGCAATTAAAGCCTGCAAAGCCTTACAAGCCACGTGCCGTCTAATCGGATTAAAACCAGACAAAACAATAGTACCCGGCGTTTCATCAACTATTATTTCCACACCGGTTAACTGTTCAATAGCTTTAATATTGCGACCTTCCTTACCAATAATTCGCCCCTTCATATCATCATTAGGTAAATCCACCACCGTGGTAGTTGTTTCTACCACATGAGAAGAAGCTACTCTTTCCATGGCTGTGGCAATAATCGACTTAGCCTTTTTTTCTACTTCGTGATTAGAAACATCCTCTAACTTACGGATCCGAACCGCTAATTCATCCTTTATTCTTTCCTCGACATTATCAAATAAAACTTTTTGCGCCTCTTCCCTGGTTAAGGTAGCTATTTTTTCTAATTTTTGAAACTGTTCTTCTCTAACTTTTTTTATTTCCTCACGAGCTGCCTCGAATTTTAACCTCTCTTCTTCGGTTTTTTGTTTTTGATTCTCTAATTCCAAAAACTTGCTATCAAAAGTTGCCTCTCTTTTTTCCAATCTGTCCTGCAAATGCTGAATCTCCCGCCGACGGGCCGACTCTTCCTGTTTGGCATCCTCAATAACTTTAATAGCCTTCTCTTTAGCTTGCAGTAATATATCTTTTTCTTGATTCTTGGCACTACTAATAATATTGTTAACCTCTACCTCGGCCGCATCTTTAGAACGGACCGACAATAAACGCCTTAACAAATAACCCAAAAACAAACCGGCGGCTAAAGCCAGCAAAATAAATAAATAAACTAAACTAGACATAAAAAATCCTTATATCACAAATCGCTTCCGATTGGCGACTACCAAGGATAATCCGGCCTTACTAATATTAAATTGAAGTTACCTTAAACCAGCACCCGTCTATATTTTATAGACCGGTTTACTTTATTAGATCACTCTTAATAACTACTGGTTTAATTACCATTGGTTTAATAAATGTACTACTAAAACCGATAGCTATAACTTCATTCTTATAACATTCCACAATAAGGCCACCAAAACTCCTTGCTAATCAATTCTGAAAAGACTTGTAAGTTAAATATCAGCTTTTTCACTATACCCTAAATTAAAGTCAAAATCAAGTCCAAAAAAACCCCTTAATTTGGGGTTTTAAAAAATAACTACTTACAATTAACGAGCTGGTTTAATAACCTTATCCACGATACCGTACTTCAAAGCCTCTTCGGCGGTCATAAAATAATCACGATCAGAATCTTTTTCTATTTTTCCCAAATCTTGACCTGTATGTTTGGCTAAAATTTTGTTTAAACGATCCTTTAAGCGTAAAATATGCTCTGCCCTAATTTTAATATCAGTAGCCTGACCTTCCGCCCCACCCATAATTTGGTGAATCATCACTTCAGCATTGGGTAGAATAAATCTCTTACCTTTGTTACCGGCCGATAATAACACTGCGCCCATGGAAGCAGCCATACCAACACAAATAGTCGTTACTTCACATTTAACATGTTGCATAGTGTCGTAAATGGCCAAACCGCTGGTCACCAAACCGCCTGGTGTATTAATGTAAAGCTTAATATCAGCTTTCTGGTCTTGGCTATCTAAAAAAAGCAGCTGAGCAATAATAGCATTGGCTAAATCGTCAGTAATCGGATCACCAATAAAAATTATTCTCTCCTTAAGGAGCCTAGAGTAAATATCATAAGCCCGTTCGCCAAACTGCGATTTTTCCACAACCATAGGTATTAAATTCATATTTTTATTGGACATATATTAAGATTATAACATTTTTTAAAAATCTTTCAAAAACAAAACTACAAATTATTTAATCTGCCAATTACCTAAACCCTGAATTAATTGACCTGCCACTGTAAAACCAGCAGCTTTTTTATGCCCACCTCCACCCAAAGCTCTAGCTAATAAAGAAACGTCTATGTCATCACGAGTTGTTCTAAAACTCCCCTTAATCGTACCCTCAGACTGTTCTTTTAAGACTAAAACTATCTTAACACCCGATAAATCATTTAAAAAATTAGCCAAACCCTCAACTGCCTCACCAGTCAAACCGGTTTCAATTAAATCCTGCTGAGTAATTATGGTAGTTACCAAACCTAACTGATCATTGGTCTGCAGCCTTTCCAAGGCTTTACCCCAAATTTTTAATTCTGATAAAGTTTTACTTCTAATAACTTCAGAAAAAAATCTGTTAACATTAGCTCCCAGTCTCAATAACTCACCAGCTTGGCTTAAAGATGATTGATTGGTAGCTGGATTACAAAAAGAACCCGTATCAGTCAAAATACCATTTAATAAAGACGTGGCTACCGCCGGACTTATTCGATAACCAGCTAATAAAAACCATTCCACCAACATGGAACAGGTGGCGGCCGCCGATTTATCTACTATATTCACATCACCATATTCTGGATTAGTTAAATGGTGGTCAAAATTTACCACCAATAATTCTTCCGGTTTATCCGCCCAGCGGTCACCCAAACCAGTTAAATTAGGCTCAGCCGAATCCAAACATAAAAATAAATCATAGTCCTGCCAATTAATTTTATTGGGATCCGTCATAACTCGTTCACTATTTTTTAAATAAGCAAAAACTTTCGGCACAACAGCCGGCAAAAAGGTTGTAACTTTTTTACCTTGCTCTTCTAAAATTGTTTGGCAGGCTGTCACAGCACCAGAAGCATCACCACAATTTTTATGGCCAGCTACCAGTATCCGATCGGCGCTAGTTACCAAAGCAGTTAAACGGTTTAATAAATTTTCATCTATCATAAATCAAGCCCTTAAACTTAAGAAGGACTTGGCATACTATTACTTATTACTCCAAACTGTCAAGCAAGCCCTCTAAGCGAGCGGCTTTGTTAGCCGACTCATCCAAACTAACCTGTAAACGAGGCACCCGATACATCGTCAGTTTTTGCGCCAATAACATCTGCAGTCGTTTAAGATTATTATTTAAAATAACCATAACAACTTCCTGCTGATCCGTTGGCCAAACAACTAAACCAATTTTTACCGCGCTATAATCGGCTAAAACTTCTACTGTAGAAATGGTTAACAAAGTTCGCCGGGGAATTTCCAATTCCCGACTGATAATGTTAGCTAAATGCTGTCTAATAACACTAGCTAAACGCAACAAACGCCGGTTAGGTGTTTTAACTTGTTTGGCGCCCAATAACGCGCTGTCTAATTTCTTCATGATATATTTCCAAACGATCATTAACCAACAAAGGTACTCTGCCTTTCAAACTTAAACCACATTCCCCTCCCTGGCCAACTTCACCAACCATTTCTTTACCTAATCTAACTTCTTGCAAATCCCAAGTACCAACAACTGGCTGACTATTACGTAAAAGATGAATTTTAGTTTTAGCCCTAACCGTACCTTCCACTACCCGCACGCCAATAATTTGTTCCGATTTAGTTTGCCTAAAAATTTTAATTACTTCAACCACTCCCAATTGATGCCTAACCAATTCTGGTTTTAATAAAGCATTCAATTGTTTTTTAACCTCATCCAATAAATCATAAATAACCTTATAGGTCTGAACAAAAACTTTTTTTGTCCGGGCTAAATTTTGAGCAGCTGGCTGTAAGGGCACATTAAAACCCATCACAATAGCCCGACTACCTTCCGCTTGTATAATATCGGCTTCACTAATACTACCTAAAGCTGTCTTTATTACCTTAACCTTAACTTCATCATTAGATAACTCTGACAAGGAACCAAGTAAAGCTTCCCGTGAACCTAAAACATCGGTTTTTAGTATAATATTCACACTAATACTTTGGTCCGCTTCTTTTTCCTCTTCCGTCACAACCACTGCCTGTTTATCATTGACCTGGGGACTTCGCTGAAAACGAGGTGCTTTACGAAGAACTGCTCGTACTTCCTCCTCATTATCCACTACCTTAAATATATCACCAGCCTGAGGTGTTTGTTTTAAACCCAAAATACGTACTGGCATAGCTGGAGTAGCTATTTTTACCACCTGTCCGGTAAAATCTCTCATGCCTTTCACCTTGCCCCCAATAGCTCCGACTATCAATAAATCGCCAATTTTTAAAGTACCGGTCCTAACTAAAACAGTCGCCACTGGTCCTTCACCTTTATCTAATTTAGCCTCAATAACCGTACCAACAGCCAAACGATTGGGATTAGCTTGTAGTTTTTCTAAATCAGCCAAAAGCAAAACCATATCCAATACTTCGGTAATACCCTCATTCTTTTTAGCGGAAATTGGCACACAAATAGTTTTACCACCCCAATCTTCAGGCAATAAATTAACTTCCGACAAAGATTTTTTAACTCTTTCTATATCAGCTGTTTCTCGATCAATTTTATTTATGGCTACCAAAAAAGGCAGCTTCTCCTTCTGAGCTATTTCAATGGCCTCCAAAGTTTGTGGCTGTAAACCATCATCAGCCGCCACTACAATAATAGCCACATCCGCTAAACGACCACCGCGGGCGCGCATAGAAGAAAAAGCTTCATGACCTGGTGTATCCAGAAAAGTAATCTTCCTTCCTTTAGCCTCTACTTGATAAGCACCAATATGTTGAGTAATCGCACCGCTTTCGTAGGCCGCCACATTGGCCGAACGAATAGCATCTAATAAAGTAGTCTTACCATGATCAACATGCCCCATTACTACCACTACTGGTGGCCGAGGCTCTAAATCAGTCTCCTTGTCATCTTTAATAAGCTCTTTTAAATTGGCTGATTCTGTTTCTTCTTGTCCTGTGGTTTCTTGTTCTGTAGCCTGCGTAGTAACATAGCCCAAGTCCTGAGCAATAATTGAAGCTGTCTCAAAATCTATAACTTCATTAATAGAAGCCATTACACCATTCTTAAAAAGTTCCGCCATCACCGAAGTGACCGGCAGTTTTAAAAGAGCGGCAAAATCCCGCGGGCTTATTCTAGAGGGAATTAGTACTTCTCTTTTTTTAGAATCATCTTCAGTTTTATTTAATCGCTTTTCTATTACTACATATTTATCCTCTTGAACAGCCTGCCGTCGATTTTGCCATAACTTAATTACCTTCCCAGCTACCGCGTCATCTATTTTTATAGCCCGTTGTCCAATATCAAAACCTAAACGAGGCAACTCGTCTTTTAACTGTTGGGTCGGCACTTTTAACCTTCTAGCCAGCTCAGTAATATTCATGTTTAGCAGTATTTTATATAATTAAACAACAACAAGACTTTATTAAATTTACCGATTTTTAAGGCTTTTGTCAATCAGTTATTAAAGAATCTTGACAAAAAATGCCTTTCTAGGTAAGGTAAGACGATTATTTTTAATATATGGCCTTAACTGAATACGAACAAATACGGGACATTCTTAACCGTAGCAACCACATTTTAATAACCTTCCCTAATCGACAAGACGGCGATGCTATAGCGACCGCCTTGGCTTTATATTTAATGCTACAAAAAAAGAATAAACGCGTTGATATAGTATCAACCGATTTTACTTTACCAGGAACTTTCCGTTTTTTACCTCAAGCTAAAGTAATAAACAATCAAATAAACAGCTTAAGAAAATTTATTGTTTCTGTAGATATTAGCCAAAATCAACTAAACAATGTCAGTTACAGTGTGGATAAGGATAAACTTAATATTTATTTAACACCCAAACAAGGCAGTTTTAATATTCGCCAAGTTACCACCCGCTCATCTGATTTTTTGTATGATTTAATTATTACTTTAAATACCCCAGACTTAAATAGTTTGGGTGAACTTTATTTACAAAATACCGATTTCTTTTTTAATACTAATATAATAAATTTTGATCACAATCCAGCTAACGAACAATACGGCCAAATAAATCTGGTTAATTTCAATGCTTCTTCCACGGCCGAGATAATTTTTGAAATAATACAAAAAATAGATTCCACATTGTTGGACAATGATATAGCCACCTGCTTGTTTACCGGTTTAACAGCCGCGACCAAAAGTTTCTCCTCACCCAAAGTAACACCGACTTCCCTAGGTGCCGCCGCGCAATTAATCAATCTGGGTGCCAGGCGAGAAGAAGTGGTTACTCACCTTTACCGCACCAAACAACTTAATACTCTTAAACTCTGGGGACGGGTTTTGGCTAGATTAAAAAATGACCCTCAACGCAAGCTCGTTTGGTCGCTTTTGCAACCGGATGATTTTGTTAAAGCCGGTGCCGGAAGCCAAGACTTACCCAGTGTTATAGAAGAACTATTAATTAATTCACCAGAAGCTGGCACTGTTATTTTGCTTTATGAAATGACACCTAACAAAACAGAAATATTCCTCTACGGTGGCAGTGGTCATTATGCTTTAGATTTACTCAAACCTTTTAATCCCCAAGGTGACCGGCATCGGGCTACCGCTTTTATTAATGAAACCGTAGTGACTGCGGAAAAAAAAATCATTGAACATATTAAATCTGTTCTTAAACCCCTTGAGAGCTAGTTTAACTAATGCTAAAATAGCCAATGCTATTAATAAATAGCTACTAGTTAATGATGTAAGCTTATAGCTAAGGCTATTGTTACTATTAACTACTAGCTATTAACCAATTTTATGGGTGTGTAGCTTAAGCTTCCGCCAAAGACGGATCAGCCTCTGGCTGAGGTTAGACATTATAATAAATATAAAAACCAAAGGATTTAAATTTTAATAAATATTATGGGTGTGTAGCTCAGCTGGTTAGAGCAGGCGTCTTATAAGCGCCAGGTCGATGGTTCGAGTCCATCCACACCCACCATTTTCATCAAGGTTTCAATTGTTATAATTATTACACCTTAATTAATAAAAAAAGTTGCCCTTAAAAAGCCTTGGTTAAGGAGGGCTAAAAAGTTTTATCCTCTATTAAGTAAGCTATGGAATTACAAGTCGGCGTCAAAGCTTTAATAAAAAACGAATCTGGTAATTATCTACTGCTCAAAAGGACTGAACCATACCCCGAAGAAAGCGAACCCAGGTGGGACATACCAGGCGGACGAATAAATATTGGCGAACCTATTGAACAAGCTTTACAAAGAGAAATAACTGAAGAAACCGGTTTAACCATAACTAATGAACCACGAATAATTCAGGCTCAAGATATTCTAAGAAATTCTGACAAACATGTTGTCCGTTTAACCTATCTAGTACAAACTGTTGGAGAAATAAAACTTAATCCTCAAGAACACACTGACTTTGTTTGGTGCTCACTTGAAAAAATTTCTGAACTTCGGCATGATATATACTTGGATCCTATTTTAAAAACTTTACAAGCGGCTAGCTCAGCTTCCGTCAAAGATTAATCAGCCTCTGGCTGAGGTTAGAGCAGAACATTAATAAATTATTTACACACTATTGGGCACGTAGCTCAGTTGGTTAGAGTGCGTCGTTGACATCGACGAGGTCCCCAGTTCGAGTCTGGGCGTGCCCACCAGTGTGTAAATAAACATCACACCACGCCACGGCGGGGTCCCGCCCACCATATCTTAATTAAGCCTTTAATTGCCCCTTACTTAAAATTCCCCAGCCTAAACCCCGGGGAATTTTTGATTTAAAAGTTGGTAATTATCAACCAATCACTAGCAGCTAAAAATTACCTAATATTAGCCCTTATTTAACAAAAACCCTTGATTAAACCGCCATTTTTTGCTATTATTAATAAACTTGTGTGTAGCTACTTTTCTGGGCGGAAATTTAGCGATAACAAGTTAGGCATATAGGCGCCTTGAAACTCAAGTCAATTCTTCTACAAGATCGCCGGGGAACAGGTATCCAACAAATAATTACGATAAACCTGCTTAATGCCAAATTAAGAGTTTAGAGGATTGCTCGCAAAATAAATCCTCTATCTTCTTGGGGCTAGTAGTTTTACTAACAGCCGCGAAAAGACTACTACCTAACTCTTAAAAACATCCCCCGCTAAGGCGGGGGATGTTTTAGTTTACTTATTATAATTAGACGTTACTTGCATAGCCCACAAATCATGCGGGTGACTTTCTTTAAGAGAAGCTTCGGTTATCCTAATAAATTTAGCTTTCTTTTTAACTTCTTTTAAATTTTTAGCACCTATATAAACAAAACCGGATTTTATACCACCAACCATTTGCTGTAAATAATCAGATAAACTACCAACATAAGGTACCCTAGCCGAAACCCCTTCCGGCACCAAATATTTAGTTTTAAAATCAGCTTGACCGTATCTATTCTTACTGCCTTTTTGCATAGCTTCAAACGATCCCATGCCCCGATAAGCCTTAAACCAACCTTGCTTAGCCTTAACTAATTTTCCTGGCGATTCTTTAGTACCAGCCAACAATCTACCCAACATAATAGCCCCAGCTCCACCAGCCAAAGCCTTTACCATATCCCCTGAATAATTTATACCACCGTCGGCAATAATCGGTTTTTTAAACTTATTAGCTTCTTTAACCGCCAGCATCACAGCAGATAGTTGAGGCACGCCTATACCAGCCACTACTCTGGTGGTACAAATGGAACCTGGCCCAATCCCCACCTTTACCACGTCCGCGCCAGCTTTTACTAAAACCCTAACCCCTTCGACCGTAGCCACATTACCAGCTACCAAAGTTACTTTATTAAATCTTTTATCCTTTTTAATCTGCTTAGTCATCTCTATAACACCTTTAGAATGACCATGAGCCGTATCTATTACTAACAAGTCCACATCCGACTTAAGCAAAGCCTCGGCCCGTTCAAAAGCTCCGTCGCCATAAGCTATAGCGGCTCCTACTAATAATTTTTCTTTTTTAACTTTACTAACTTCCTTAACCTGAGCAGTAATTGGCATATTCATATGAATTACGCCCAGCCCACCCAATCTAGCTAAAGCTATAGCTAAAGCGCTTTCTGTTACCGTATCCATTGGCGCTGATAATATTGGCGCTGTTAGCTTAATTTTTCCTAAAATTGTGGATAAATCTATAGCCGAACGCCGTAAATCCGAATAACCCGGTTCTAATAAAACATCGTCATAAGTTAAATATAAAGGTAGAGACATAAAATAAAATTAAAATAATAACTTAAGCATTAAGATGCTTACCCTTAATTCATAATTCCTAACTCTAAAAGTATGCTTTGATACTATCAGCTTTACAAGCTACAATCAATTCATGACTACTAATAAATTTATAGCTATTATCGATTTTGGCTCCCAATATACGCATCTTATTAGCCGACGTTTAAAAGATTTAAGCGTGGCCTATAAAATATTTCCACCAACTGTTTCAAGTAATCAACTAACTAAGGCCCAAGGACTAATTCTATCTGGCGGACCTAACAGCGTTATAACCAATCCAATTAAATATAATGACCAAATTTTTAAACTAAATCTACCAATTTTAGGTTTATGTTATGGTCACCAACTAATCTCTCAAATTTTTGGCGGACAAATAACTCCTAGCAAAATTCGAGAATATGGCTTAGCCAAATTGGTGATTAAAAAAAACAATCTCCTACTAAAAGACCTACCAAAAGTCAGCGTAGTTTGGATGAGCCACGGCGACAGCGTCACTAAACTTCCTAAAGACTTTACTACCTTAGCCAGCACCACCTCTCTAAAACAAGCGGCCATTGTTCATAAAACTAAACCTATTTTCGGCTTGCAATTTCATCCCGAGGTTCACCATACCGCCTACGGCTTAGATATTTTAACCCGCTTTGTTTTTGATATTTGTAAAACTAAAACTAATCAACAAACCTCTTTAGTACAAGAAATTCTACAAGAAACTATTAAACAAGCTAAAAATAAAAAAGTTTTCCTGCTAGCTTCCGGCGGAATTGATTCTACTGTAGCTTTAGCTATCATGAGTAAAGCTTTGGGTAATAACCGGGTCCAAGCCTTGCATGTGGACACTGGCTTTATGAGGCAAAACGAAAGCCTTTTAGTTAAACGGGCTCTAAATAAAATTGGCTTTAATAATTTACATATTATTCAAGCTAAAAATTTATTTCTAAACAAACTTAAAAAAATATCTGAACCGGAAACCAAACGGCAGATTATCGGCCAAACCTTTTTACAATGCGTTAATTTGGGTATTAAAAACTTAAAACTTAATAAAAAAGACTGGCTCTTAGGTCAGGGCACTATTTATCCCGATACTATTGAATCTGGCGGCACCAAACACGCTGATAAAATAAAAACCCACCACAACAGAATTGGTTTATTAGCCGACTTAGCAGCTAAAGGTTTGCTGGTGGAACCTTTACGTAAACTATATAAAGATGAGGTTAGGCAGCTGGGTAATGATTTAAAACTGCCACCCGAGCTAATTTGGACTCACCCTTTTCCTGGTCCGGGACTAGCTGTCAGAATTCTTTGCTTAAATAAAAAAGAACTTAAAAATTCCGCTGTTAATAATTTCCAATTAACAAAACTTAAACTTAAGCACCGCTTACTACCCATTAAAAGCGTCGGCGTACAAGGCGACGAAAGAAGTTATGCTCACCCTTTGGCCCTAGAAGGAACTTATAAAAATTTTATTAACTACACTAAACAAGCTACCAAACTAGCTAACCAACATCCGGAAATAAATCGGGTTATTTTAAAAATTTTTGGCCCCACTATAAACTTAGGCCAACCTTACGAAGCTTATCTCTCAGCCAACCGTATCAAAAAACTACAAATTCTCGACCATCTAATCAGCAAAATTTTAAAACAAGCTAATGTTTATTATAAAATCTGGCAATGTCCAGTTATCCTTATACCCTTTGGCCAGCAATATAAAGACAGCCTAGTTTTAAGGCCTTTTGCTTCCAAAGAAGCTATGACTGGCCAGGCTTATCGCCTACCAGCTAAAACATTAAGCCAAATAGTTAAGCAAATAAAAAAATTAAAACTGGTTGATTACATCTTCTACGATTTAACCAATAAGCCCCCGGGCACAATTGAATGGGAATAAAAAACCCTGTCTAAAAAGGGGTTTTTTTGTTAAAGTTTAACCAGAATAAAAATCTGGTTTAAGAATAATAAATTATGTCCTCCTTACCACCCAAACTTCCACAAGAGCTAATAAAAGTAATTAAGCAATTAAAAAAACTGCTCCCCACAGCGGAAATTTATCTAGTGGGCGGAGCGGTTCGTAACTTATTGTTAAAAAGGCCAACCAAAGATTACGACCTGCTAGTTAAAAATATACCAGCCGATCCACTGGAAAAGAACTTAAAAAAACTTGGGACCACCAATTTAGTGGGTAAAAATTTTGGTGTTTTTAAGTGGCTGCCTAAAAATTGGTCTGGCGAATTAATTGATGTAGCCTTACCACGCACCGAACACAGTTTAAATTTCAGCGGCCACTACCGCGATTTTAGCGTACAAAGCGATGCCAACTTAACAGTTGAACAAGATTTGGCCAGACGCGATTTTACCCTAAATGCCCTAGCTTTAAATTTATCAACCGGAAAAATTATCGACCCTTACAACGGCCAAAGTGATTTAAACAACAAAATAATTAAAACAGTCGGCCGAGCCAATGACCGCTTACAAGAAGATTTATCGCGAGGATTGCGAGGATTGCGGTTGGCTTGCCAATTAAATTTTACTATTGAACAAACCACTTTACAGGCCATAAAAAAAATAGCCCGCTCCGTGGCTAATAAACAAATTAACAAAACTTACTTGGTGCCACGAGAAACCATAGCCAAAGAATTTTTAAAATCCCTTTTGGCCAACCCAATCGAGACAATTAATCTTTATGAAAAAAATGGCTATTTAAAACTACTATTACCCGAAGTCCAAAATTTGCGCGCCTGCCCCCAACCGCCACAATTTCACAGCGAAGGCGACGTACTAACCCACACTTTATTAGCTTTTGCTTCTTTAACCAGTCCCGCTTGGACCAAATATTGGCCCAAACAATCTCCTAGTCTTAATCTTCTCTTAGCTATTTTACTGCATGATCTTGGTAAACCATTAACCTTACAAACCCCACAAAGCCACGGCACTGACCGCATACGCAACCACAATCACGACATAGTTGGAGCCAAAATGATACCCGGCCTAATTGAACGCCTAAAATTAACCAGCTACCAAGATCCCTTAGCTGGTCAAATAGAAACTACTGTTGTAACTTGGCTAACAGCTAATCATCTACTACTGGCACACGGTCGCCCTCAGGACTTTAAACCAACTACCCTTTATAAATATTTTCTAAAAAACCCTGACCAAGGCCAATTATTACTCCAGTTAATCTTTGCCGATACTTGGGCCACCCGACCGACCAATAACTTACGATTACTAGATGGTTTTGATGAACTTTTGAAAAAAATTAAACAAGTTAGATTATCCTTACCCTCTGGACAACTTAAACTACTACTAAACGGCCAAGATATTATGACTAAGTTTAAAATTAAACCTGGTCGCCAGGTCGGCCAACTACTAAAAATACTAGAAGAAGCCCAGGTAAACGGCCTTATTAAAAATAAAAAAGAAGCGCTTAGTTATCTAAAAAATCACCAAAGCAAAAACAATAAATTGTAAAAACATGATATTTTGTTTTTGATTATTAATCATCTTGTTTGTTAATTTTTATGTCTCAAACCATAACTGTGCCCCCACTTACCCAACCAACCCGTCTGGATAAATTTCTAGTTAGCCAATTACCAACACTTTCCCGACACTTGCTACAACAAAATATTAAACAGGGGCTCATAACCGTTAATAACAAAAAAGCTACTCCTCACCATTGGTTAAAAAAAGATGATGTCATAAACTATCCTCTGCTTGTTAATAAACCTAAAACTACCCTACAACCTAACCCTAATGTTAAATGGGAACTAATAAAGGACACGGTAGATTATTTAATTATCAATAAACCGTCCGGCTTAACAACCCATCCAGCATCAGGCGTTACCGAACCTACTTTGATTGAAGGGGTGGTGGCTAAATATCCAGACCTCAAAACCGTAGGCGAAGATGCTTTACGACCAGGTATTGTGCATAGGCTAGACAAAGAAGCTTCGGGGCTAATGGTTGTGGCTAAAAACCAAGCTATGTTTGAACATCTAAAAAATGCTTTTCAAGAAAGAAAAGTAGCTAAAGAATATTCAGCTCTGGTTATTGGTCAAATGCACCAACCATCGGGCACTATAAATTTTTCTATCAGCCGTTCCAAAAACAATCGCACAAAAATGGCTGCTCAAGCCGCTAACCAAACTGGTGGTAAAGAAGCAGTTACCCACTTTACTGTTGTTAAACAATACCAAGCAGTCTGCTTAATAAGTGTTACCATTGCCACTGGTCGAACCCACCAAATAAGAACCCATCTTAATTCTTATGGCCATCCTTTAGTTGGCGATCCAATTTATCGCCCCAAAAACTTGAGTTTTAAAAACAATCCTGGTAGGCTTTTTTTACACGCTACCAAACTAGGCTTTTTTGACCTCTTAAATAATTGGCAAGAGTTTGTTAGTCCGCTACCTTTAGAACTACAAGACTTCCTTAAACAACTTTCATGAAGCCAGGTAAACTTTTTATTATTTCCGGCCCTTCTCAGGTCGGCAAAGATTCAGTGGTTCGTTCCTTATGGAAAAACAGTTCTTTAAATTTGGTTCATATTATAACTTACACCACCCGAAACAAGCGGCCAGGTGAAAAAAACGGCCAGGCTTATAATTTCGTGCCACCAAGTATTTTTGAAAAAATGATTACCCAAGAAAAATTTTTAGAATGGGCTACGGTTAGACAAGCTTATTTTGGTACACCTAAACAACCCGTAGAGCAGGCTCTTAAAAAAGGTAAAAACGTTATTTTGCAAATCGATGTTCAGGGGGCCGCTCAAATAAAAAATAAATTACCCGAAACAATTCTAATATTTATTACAGCTGAATCTAAACAAGAAATAAAACGTCGAATCTTCGCTTCTACTAAAATGACTGCTGAACAAAAAAACTCACGCTGGTTGGAAGCCCAGCAAGAATTAAAGAAAAAACCTATGTACCAATATACAATCATCAACCGCTTGGGCTATTTGAATAAAACAGTCAGGCAAGTTAAAAACATCATCTTAAACCATACCTCCTAGGCCTTGACAGTAGCCGTAAAAATTGCTATTTTTATTAAGCTTAAACTCAATATATTTTAATTAATTTTGCTATGTCTGAACAAAAAACCGTCCCAGCTGAGGCTGTTGCCCCGACAGAGAAAAAAGATTTCTCCCATATTAAGTCCGGCCAATTGGTTAAAGTGCACCAAAAAATAAAGGAAACTAACACCAAAGGCGAAGAAAAAGAACGTATTCAGGTATTTGAAGGTTTGGTTCTTAGTCGTCGCGGGGGTTTGGGCACTAATTCTACTATCACTGTTCGAAAAGTTTCCCACGGTGTTGGTGTGGAAAGAATTTTTCCCCTACATCTACCAACTATCGCTGATATTGAAGTTCTAAAAACTTTTAAAACCAACCGGGCGAAATTATTTTACTTAAGAGATTACAAAAAAAAGCTAAAAGAAGTTTCCTAAAAGTCTTTTGATTATCTAATAAGAAGTCTCTTAAAGCACCAACTCATTTTCGTTTTGGTGTTTTAAAATAATATAGTATCCTAAAAGATAGTCTTATTTAGCCCAGGTGGCGGAACTGGTATACGCACTACCTTGAGGTGGTAGCGGGAGCAATCCCATGGAGGTTCGAATCCTCTCCTGGGCACCAAAGGTTCTTGTTTAATAATTCAGCGCGCTTAGCTCAGTTGGTTAGAGCGCTTCGTTTACACCGAAGAGGTCTGGGGTTCGAATCCCTAAGCGCGCACCATTTTCTCAAATATTCTATGCCTATTATTATTGGTTCTATAATAACTGCCCTTGGCGCTGGTTTAATTTGGGGAACCGAATGGCTTATTAGAAACTTCGGTGGAGTAGCCTGGGCTGAACAGCATTTAGGTAGCGATGGTGGCTCTAGATTATTTTACAAATTAATCGGCTTTATCTTGATTATTATAGGTTTTGCCACTATCACCGGATTATTTGAACCTTTACTATTAGGCTTACTCTCTCCTTTATTCGGTAGCTTAAAATAATAAATCAAAAACCTTAGGGGATGTAGCTTAAGTTTCCGCCAGCCAGAGGCTGGTCAGCCTTTGGCCGAGATCAGCCTCTGGCTGAGGCTAGACCTGCCCGCCATGACCTATGGGCCTATAGCATAATGGTAGTGCAGTCGGTTTGCATCCGACAGGTGGGAGTTCGATTCTCCCTAGGTCCAAAGGCTATGGCAGGCGGGGGTCAGGGGTTCGAATCCTCTCATCTCCACCATTTATAAAATTCTCCATTCTTAACCGATGGGGTTTTATTTTTATAAAAATAGAAATTAAAAACTTAAAAACCAACTACCCCTTGCGGCTTTAGAAAATAATTCTTATAATATAATCAGTTGAAAAACTTTTCTTCTAGTAATTAAAAAGTTAGACTATTATCAAAAACAAAAATAATATATACTAGAAGTAGACTAACTTACCTCTAATAAAGGGAGGAGGTGATACAAATGGCTATGAAGAAAAAAGCCAAGAAGGCTGTCAAGAAAACAAAGAAGGTGGCTAAGAAGGTTGTAAAAAAGACCAAGAAGGTAGCTAAGAAGGCCAAGAAGACCACCAAGAAGGCTAAAAAGGGTAAGAAGTAATTCTTTCTCTAAAGTTTTCTAACACAACAAAAATCCTGCCAACTTTTTTATAAAGGGCAGGGTTTTTGCTTTTAAAAAATTTAAACAAAAAAACTCAAAACAAACTGGTTTGATTAATAAGTTTTTTTGCTTGGCTTAACACCCTTACCTGACCATATTCACCATCATAGCCCGGGCTTAAACTAACTCGACCTTGTCGTAAATTTTGTATCCCCTTAGCTAAATTAGGCCCCGCTATCTTTTTTAAATCGCCTACAGAACTGCTTAATAAAACAGCTAACTCACTGCCAAAAGCCGACACTAAAGGCCAATAAATTTCCCCAACTTTCTTGCTTTGTCGACCCTTAACCCCCAAAACTTCAGCTATTAATTTATCCAACTCCACTAAACTTATATAAGGTAAGCGTTGATTAGTTTGATAACCCTCTGGACGACTAGCCAGCTCCTCTACTCTATTTAGCACGCCAATGGTCAAAGGTCTTAAACATTTAGGGCAAAGACCTTGCTGTTTTTTTGTTTCCTGGGGTGATAAACATATTTGACAGTCTTTATGCCCATCAAAATGATACCGACCTTCATCCGGAAAAAATTCTATGGTTTTTTCCAAAACTAAACTGGCTGTTTTATTTTTGACAGCCACTTCTTTAACTGCTTGCCAAATATTATCGTAGGATAAACTATTTCCAGAAAAAACATTGGCCTCCCGACCTAAGTTTGGCAAAGAATGCGCATCCGAATTGGAAATAAGTGCTACTTTGTCTAATTTAGGCACCCGCCAATTCATTTTAGGATCGGATGATAACCCGGTTTCCACGGCAAATATCTTGTCAGCTAATTCTTCAAAACATTCTTCTAAACTATCATAACCAGATTTAGAACCAAACACAGCAAACCAAGGTGTCCAAATATGTGCCGGCACTAAAACATTACGTTTATCTATATCTAAAATAATTTTTAACAGCTCTTTACTGGCTAAACCCAAAATCGGCCGGCCGTCAGACTTTATATTACAACCCCTGTCTACCAAAGCTTGGCTTATTTGACTGGCAATTTCTAAACTTGGTGTAAATACACAATGATGTACCCGGCGCACCTTGTCATTATGTTTATAAATACAAGACAATTCCGTACCCACCATAAATCTGACTGGTTGAATTTGTTTTTCTTTAAATAATGGCTCGGTTTTTTGATAACTAGATTTAAGTTTATACAAACCCTCCTCAGCTGGTTCCAACTTTTCCTTAAGTTCGCTAAACCATTTAGGATGAGTAAAATCGCCAGTAGCCACGAGCCCCAAACCTTTAATCCGACACCATAAATCTATGTTCTCGGGTGTAAGCTCTTTAGAACAAGCCCGAGAGTATTTGGAATGAATATGTAAATCAGCGTAAATTTTCATAATATTGCCTAGTACTTATTAACAGTGTAACATAAAATCCATGGCCGACTACAACTATGATTTTCAATGTCATTCAACCCTCTCTGATGGAGACTGCTCTCCGTCAGAAATAATAATTAAGGCCCAAAAAAATAAATTAAAAGGTTTAATATTAACCGATCATAATACCTTGTCCGGTTATTCAGAATTTAAACAAGCAGCAGATAACAACTCTATAGAAACAATACAAGGTGTAGAAATATCCACTAAATATAAAGGTATTGAAGTACATATATTAGCCTATTCAATAGCCTTTGATATAAAAAAAATTAATAAGATACTTAAACCTATAATTACAGGTTATAATGAAAGATCAAAGAAAATAACCAAAATACTAGAAAAAAAATTAGGTCTAAAATTAAATTTTCAAGAACTTCTAAAAGAAAGACCAGCGGGTACCTGCGTTACTAAATATCATATACAAAAAAAAACTGCTCAAATAAGTGGGATCCAACCTGGGGAAATAGGAAAACTTCTGAACACTAAGGGTAAATATCATGTACCCTACGGCAGTTGGGCAAAAAATCCAATAGGATTAATTAAAAGGATTAAAGACAGTAATGCTGTTGCTATATTTGCTCATCCCGGAGAATTAATTAACAGATCAAAATTAAGTAAGAAAGAAACTATAAAAATAATTAATAAATTGACTAAGGAACTAATTAAAGCAGGTATAGACGGCATAGAATTCCGGCACCCTAACCATACTACAGAACAAGAACGTTTATATAAAAAAATAATAATTAAGAATAATTTATTAGGTATTGGCAGCTCTGACTGGCATGGGCCGTTCCATCATCCAGAAAGATATCTTGGTATGAAAGGTTTAACTAACAAAGAATGGGTCTTATTCAAAAAAGAGCTAATAAAAAGAACGGGCAATTAATTATATAATCACCCGTTTTTATTTTAATGATTCCCGTTAGCCAATTTGACCAACAGTTTTTTTAATTTTTCAACATTTTCCGAATGAAGCCTGCCGGACATATCAACATGTGATAAATTAAATATTTCAGCCAAAAAAGTTGATTTTTTTTGAAGCAATTGCAAAGCGATGTCGCGAATATTATCAGCTGATTCCAAACCAATGGTATCAATTATTTCGTTAATCGCTTCACCTGGTGAAATACCACTCTCTATAATGACGGCCAATCTTTGGGCTGGTAAGGAATTAAAAAATTCTAAAACTAAAACATCTTCTAGATCTGTCAAAAAATCGATTATTAAATTACTGAAAATAGGTCTTAGCTCCGGCCTTAATCGACAAAGTTGAACAAATAGTATGTGAATTATTCCTCTCCTGTCAAAATACCGGCGATATAAGAACTTCCAATCATCCTCTGCCAATGGAGTTGCTCTGGGAAATTCTAATAAAATTTCACCTCGTCCATTTCTAAATCTTGGAGGAATTAAATCGACATAATAAACTACTCCAGAAAAATCACAGACCCAATTAGCGGGTTTAGGATCAACTGTTACTTCAATATCATAACTATCTAAATTTCTCAATAGAAATATTTTATTCAAATTCATTAATATTCCCTTAACCAATCTAACACAATCATTCTCAGTACCTTTAAGTAATAATTTCTCTAAATCTATACCACTAAACAACGATTTTTCAACTATTCCCCAACGTCCATTGTCATGATTAATCATTTCAACAGATATTTGCTCTGGAACAGCTACTCCATTATTTTTTAAAATACTGTGATAATACTTAATATCCTTAACTAATTGTTCGGCCATTTCTTTGTTAAGAATGTCCTTATCTGCTTGACCAATAGTCTTCACAACTATCTGACGACCAAATTCATCAGTCGTCAAAAGTGGTTCAAGAACATGAAAACCTGGGGTTAAAATTACCCTTTCTTTTTGCGAATCCATACTTACCTCGTTTTTTAAAGAACCTTTTTATGATTTATTTTGTTAGGACAAAATTCTTTAAAATTCTAACCTAACAAAACAACTGTTCTTAAATTTTATTCCACAAACTATCAAAAATCATTTGCTGTGTTTGATACAAACTTTTGTCTTCTATAATAACGCCGTGCGGCTGTTTTTTTTCGTTATTAATGGAAATCATCGCTACCTTGCCGGCATAAATTAAAGTGTAAGTCGGCGCGCTATTGTTAGTAGGCAACCATTTACGTTTAGATAATTCTGTTTCTTCACCCCCTGAACCTAAAGAAATTGCCTGCACTTTAATACCTAAATGAATTCTTTCTTCGGTAAAAGTGGGGTAAGCTTGATAAATATACTTTTTAACATCAGCCGAAGAAAAAACATAATACTCTGCTATTTGGCTAGTAGACATAACATCCAAAACATCCTGTAAAATAGTTCTAACTCCTTGACTGCCTTCGTAAAATTTAACCACTGGCCTTTCCTCCATAACATACTGAATAGATTTAAGCTCGGGTAACAAAGCCACTAAATCCGTTCGCAAATTATCCATTTTTATTTTTTTGTTGTCTAAACAATCAACTAACGCCTTAGGGTCTTCAGCAATAAAGTACTGCCGTTTTTCTTCGTGAAAATAACTAACTAAACCCTGTTCTTGCAGGCTTTTTAAAATATCATAAGTCGTACCCCTGTTAACCCCAGCCTCCAAGGCCACCTTTCTAACAGGTGAAGGCCCTAATTTAAGCAAAGATAAGTAAACAGCTATTTCCTTATCTGCTAGACCAAATTTTATTAATATTTCCCTTATTTTTGACATAAAATCTTGTCCGATTTTTTTCTACAATTCTTATCAAAATTAACCAATATAAGCCTACCTTAAATAAAAAAAATGTCAAATTTTTTTTGACATAGAAACTTTTAATCTTTTTTAAAAACTATTTCCTGGTTACTTTAAAAAGCTCAAAATAGTCGCCCAATTTTTTACTTTTCTTTTGGCCAAAACCAAACAAAGCTTGTTCTGGTATTAAAGCAGCTCTTAATCTGGCTAAAGATTCAGCAGCTACATCAAAACGGGTTCGACTAATCTGCGAAGTTTGAGCTCTAATAGCCTGCATTTTTTTAAACATAGCCTTTTTAGAAAAAGCAAAAATAGTATCAAAATCCCCTTCGCTAAAAATAGCCCACGGACCTTCAAACTGCCATAATTCTAATTCTTGGCCATAGGGTTGCCTAACCTTTGGTAAAGACAATAAAGTAACTTTACGGCTGGCAATATGTGTAGGGTGACCATCCTTCTTGTGTGGTAAAAAAATAATATCCGGCTTAATCTGATTAAATAAATGTTTTACTTTATTAACATCGTTCTTAATAGCCTGTTTAATATCTTTGGCGTCATAACAACTCAAATGAAGAAAAATCGGCTCGGCGCCTAATATTTTACCTTCCCGCCTAACTTCTTTCTCTCGTATTTTAATTCTCTCTAATTTATCTTTACCATTCATGAAAGAGCGATATCCAGTTGTCATTATAAAAGTATAAACTTTATTATACTTAGCTAAAGCACTAATCGTACCACCTAAACTAATAGAAGCATCGTCCGGATGTGGGGAAATAACAATAATTTTTTTATCTTTTGGTAAATTATCTTCGGTTAAAACATTAAAACGCTTATCTACTAAAGACAAAGACGACTTATAATTCTTTTTTAATTTACTGGCGGCCGCTTCATCTATTATAAAAGTAACATTGTTTAATTTTTGTAAAATTGTGGCTGGAACTTTTTTACTAACTCTACCCTCCACAGTTGCTGCTACGGCCACGGCCTTATCAGCACCGACAGCTAACAATATAATCTTATTAGCCTTAGCTATAGTACCAAGACCCATGGTTAAGGCTTGTTTAGGCACCTGTTTTATAGAAGAAAAAAATCTGGCATTAGCCTTAAGGGTTGAAGCAGACAATTTAACTAAACGAGTTGGACTGGAAAAATTACTACCCGGCTCATTAAAACCTAAATGTCCGTTACGTCCCAAGCCTAAAATTTGTAAATCAATTCCACCAGCTTCAAAAATAGCTTTTTCATAATTGCGAACATACTTTTTAACTTCTTTATTGCTTGCTAAACCATCTGGAATATGAATATTTTCCGGTCTAATATTAATCTGGCTAAAAAAATTAGCCCACATATAATAATGATAACTCTGCTTATCATTGGGGCCTAAGCCATAATATTCATCTAGATTAAAAGTGACTACTTTAGAAAAATCAGCATTACCCAGCCGATAAGCTTGAACTAATTTTTTATAAAGCCCCAATGGCGTACTACCTGTTGCCAAACCTAAAACTGAATCTGGTTTTTCCCATAATTGGGCCATAACCAAACCTAAGGCTTTTTTAGACATTTCTTGATAATTTTTTACAACGATTACTTTCATAAAAATTTCAATAACACGTTATAAATAATAACAATAAACCACCAAACCAACAAACCTTCCCAATAATTAAAATTAGGAAGGTTTGTTTTATAAATATCTGATTAAACAAAAAGTGGGATACAGGACTCTCGCGCTGGCCTACTTTCCCAAGGACTAATGTCCCAGTATCATCGGCGCTCAAGGGCTTAACGGCTCTGTTCGGGATGGGAAGAGGTGTGGCCCCTCGGCTTGAAGCACGAGAATTCTATACCCCACAAAATTTTCTATCGAAATTTTTATTTAATAGCCAACCGATAAAACGGGTGGCGTAAAATAAAATATTAAACCGATAAAAACTGTGATAACGAAAACGGCGATTATTAAACGCGCGCCTTCTGGTATTTTGTTAAGCATTTTTTAGAGTAATTTATCTACTCGTTCTTGCGGTTAAACCACTCAGCCGATTAGTATGGCTCGGCTAAAATCCTTGCGGATCTTACACCTACCACCTATCAACCAGGTATTCTCCCTGGTGCTTAATATCGAAACCTAATCTTGAAGACGGCTTCGCGCTTAGATGCTTTCAGCGCTTATCCGTGCCGAACGTAGCTACCCAGCGATGGTTCTGGTGAACCAACTGGCACACTAGAGGTTCGTCCTTCCCGGTCCTCTCGTACTAGGGAAGAGCCTTCTCAAGTTTCGCACGCCCACGACAGACAGGAGACCGAACTGTCTCACGACGTTCTGAACCCAGCTCGCGTACCGCTTTAATAGGCGAACAGCCTAACCATTGGGACCTTCTTCAGCCCCAGGATGCGATGAGCCGACATCGTACTTAATTCCATACTTTCATATGGCGCAGACTATATCTTCATCTTGTACTGGATCGTAGCGGATTCCATTTTTGATGGAACGTGATCCGCATAATCTTCAGTTTTTTGTAACAAGAGTCGGCGTGTTATCTCCAGTCACCTTTCGCCAGCTGGCGAAGGGACTGAAAATCTCCCCTTTCGGGTCAGTCGTTACGGGGTCAACTCCACTCTAAAGTAGAGCGACTTCCCACGGTATTGCCGGGCTCGTTAGACGAGCTGACGGGTTCACCGTTATAAGCCGAATATTTGGTCATTTCTTGTCCTATCTAATTTTATTGTAATTTAAACGAAAAGATTGGGAAAAACATCACTGTTTGTGCACCCCGATATGTTAAGGTGCCAAACCGGGTCGTCGATGTGGACTCTTGGACCCGATCAGCCTGTTATCCCCGGAGTAACTTTTATCCGTTGAGCTTCGACCATCCTATATTGGATCGTCGGATCACTAACTTCTGCTTTCGCAACTGCTCGGGTTGTAGCCCTTGCAGTAAAGCTGGCTTATGGGTTTGCCCTATCACTCCCGTTTCCATCGGGAGCTAGCCAACCTTAGTAAACGCCTCCGTTACATTTTAGGAGGCGACCGCCCCAGTCAAACTACCTGCCAGATACTGTCCTTTAGCCGGATAACGGCATAAAGTTAGAACATTAGAAACATCAGGGTGGTATCTCACTTGCCGGCTTCACCGCAACCAGAGTCGCAGCTTCAAAGCCTCCCACCTATACTGAGCAAACGGGCCTAATATTCAATACCAAGCTGTAGTAAAGCTTCACGGGGTCTTTTCGTCTAGCCGTGGGTAACCCGCATCTTCACAGGTCTTGCAATTTCACTGAGTCCCTCGTTGAGACAGTCGTCAACTCGTTATGCCATTCGTGCAGGTCGGAACTTACCCGACAAGGAATTTCGCTACCTTAGGACGGTTATAGTTACCGCCGGCGTTCATCAGCGCTTCAGTTCAAGGCTGCCTTTAGTCTTGCGACTAAAATGACCTCTCGCTTTAACGTTCTGACACTGGCCAG
>JAHITT010000001.1 GCA_018817715.1 Patescibacteria group bacterium | reverse complement strand
GGTTGTAACAGGTAATTCAGGAGGAGTATTAACTAATGAACCAACAGGTTATAATTGGGAATGGGCTATCTCCAGTACTGATATTTACAGTGGCGGTCGGTCTAAAACTTCGGCTACGCAAGATTTCTTGTTTGTTTTGGAACCAGATACTGTTATTAGAATAAGCAACACTTATAGTCAAAGGTTGTGTCATAGTGGCGTTGACGGTGGGGCAGGTGCGGTAGCCTTGGGCGATTGTTCAGCTGGCGGTGCCGACTATGCCGAAGAATATGGCACTAGCGATGCTTCTATTCAAGCTGGTGATTTGGTTATGGTGGATGCTTCTAAGTCCGCCACTGAATCTGGCGAAGGCTTTAACTTAGGTTCCAAAGCTTGGGTGGTTAAATCTACCATTGCTTACCAAAACACGGTAATTGGCGTGGTGTCCACTAACCCGAACGATGTGATTGGTCGTCAGTTCACTTTGGAAGACAATGCCCGGCCAGTCGCCTTAGCCGGTCGTGTGCCAGTCAAAGTCAGTTTAGAAAATGGTCCTATTAAAATAGGTGATTATCTTACTTCCTCCAGTGTTCCGGGTGTGGCTATGAAGGCCACTA
Source organism: Patescibacteria group bacterium (assembly GCA_018817715.1). Classification (NCBI taxonomy): domain Bacteria; species Patescibacteria group bacterium. Next base: position 225,890 of record JAHITT010000001.1, on the reverse strand, counting down.
AAGCTGGGCCAGTAATTGGTATGGCTTTGGAAGATTTATCAGAGATTGCTTTAGTCCAGCTTTCTGCCGTCATTCTGAGTGATAACGAAGAATCTCAGCCTACTGATTCTTCAGTCACCCCGTTTGACGGGGCGACCACCAAAATAATAATGTACGTGAATCGCAGTTATTATGATCCAGGTCAAGGTAATTATTTGTCTACTACTGGCGGTAATATTTTAGGTATGGTTAAGGTGTCGGCCAGTGGCACGCCTTTCACTATAGACTTAACACCTGATTCAATAACCGATGTTTTGTCTGGTTTAACTCAAGAATCTTTAGGTGGCAGTCCAGTCGCTGTTACGGCTTTTAGAAGTATTTTTGAAGCCAAGGTTAATGGCGAACTTAAGTTTAACATTTTAGCCAATGGTAATGCCTGGCTGTCTGGTAACTTAGGTGTTGGTTCTTTAACCACTATTGCCGATGCCGAAATTGGCGGCAACTTAAAACTGCAAGGTGATTTGCAACTAGGCGATAAAGTAGTTTTGGATAAGGACGGCAACTTAAAAAACATTACTTCTTTGAATATTTATTCCAGTGTTAATCCGGACGGTACAGTAACTCCGGGTAATGTGGCTACGGCTACAGTAAACGAAGATGGTACAGTAGTCGAAGGTAATATTCCCGCCACTTCCATAGGCGCGGCTATGTCTATTGCTCAAACTTCGGCTGATGCCGTAACCGCTACCAGAGCCACTATGGCTTTAAGCACTCGTGGTACTACCGCTTACGATTATCTTATTTACAGCTCCACTTTCCGCGTAACGCACGATGGTAAAGTTCATAATCAAGGTCTTAGAATTACCGACAGTGCCGATTATGTGCTAGACGAATCTACTATTACCACTAGAACTTTAATTGCTGGCGCGGTGAGTAGTAATTTCCAAGGCTACTTAATTAGGTTTTTAGGTCCCGGTGGCAAAAAATTATTTGCCATAAATCATTTGGGCGTATTAGAAGCGGATACTATAGTGGCTAGAGCCATAAGGCTAGATAATTCGGATAATCAACGCACAACTATTGGTAGCGCGGAAATACCAAGTGGTGTTACGCAAATTATTGTGCAGGCGCCCGAAGTTAAACCAGGTATGAAGATTTTCTTAACACCTAAATTGCCGATTTCGCAGTCTTTGGCTGTAACTAATGTGGCGGCAGGAGAATTTACTGTGTCTTTAGCTTATCCGTCTGCTTCAGCTGTACCGTTTGATTGGTGGTTGATTGATGTTACCCTATACCAGAGCGAGCTCGGTACAGGGCAGGCTAATACAACGACCACCCCCACTTCTATTCTCCCCCTTAGTGAGGGGGAGACAGAGGGGGTTAGTGGTTCTACTCCGACAACAACCACACCACCGACTACAACTGCTCCAACAACTACTACTCCAACTACTACCACAACCCCAACCACCACAACCCCAACAACTACTACGCCGACTACTACTACAACCCCAACAACTACCACTCCGACAACGACTACATCAACGACGCCTCCGCCATCCGCCACCACTGGCGGAGAAGGAGAAACAACTCCGACCACCAGTACTGATACCACTTCAACCACCCCGTCTGACGGGGCTACAACTGTTCCGACAACTACTACACCGACTACTACCACAACTCCAACAACGGCGACCTCCACTTCCACCACTCCGACCACCAGTACTGATACTACTTCAACCACCACAACTCCAACTACCACTACACCAACGACTACTGATACCTCGACTACTCCTTAATTCATTTATTAATTATAAATTGATTTGAAATTAGAAATTGCTTAGTATGTTTTTGACCAAATTACCCAAGAAAAAATCTTTAATAATTACCCCCACTATTCTCCTCCAATTTTTTAAAGACTGACACTATATTTTCTCCCCCTTTTTAAAGGGGGAGGTAGGAGGGGGTTAATAATCCCAGTTTATGTTCCTCCAACATCTCCCTAAAAAGAAACCTGTTATAATCACTTTAATTATTTTTGTAATAATTAGCGGATTTTTAGGTTATTTCTTTTTTAGCCGCGACGTGGGGGAGGCTTCGGCCTGGTGGAACGAAGGTTGGCATTATCGTAAATTAATCCCCATAACTAACGGGGGTAGTACTTTAACCGATTATCAAGTGGCTTTTACTTTGGATACAGCTTCTTTAATAAGCGCTGGCAAAATGCAGGCCGATTGCGATGATTTAAGAATTACGGATTATCAAGGGCAGGTATTGCCATATTGGCTAGAAGAAAATAATCCCGGTTGTAATAATGCCGCTACCAAAGTTTGGACAAAAGTTGCTTCGTTACCCAATGGTACTACTAATATTTTTACCTATTATGGTAACCCGCAAGCCACTAATGCTCAAAAAGGCAGTGAGGTGTTTACTTTTTTTGATGATTTTTCTGGTTCAGTAGTGGATTCAAGCAAGTGGACTAATCATTCTGGTTGTGCGGCTACTATTTCGTCTGGAGTTATGCAGATTGGGGCGAGTCCTACTTGTGATGCCACACCGTTATATGCCAATCTTTCAAACCTTTCCGATGCCAGTGGTTATATTATGGAGTTTAGAGGAAAATTTTCTTCGGGTGGTAGCGGTCGTTTGCAAGTTTATCAAAGATATCGTATTTCCAATGGATATTTATCGCGATTTTGGACTAGTGGCACCGCGACTACTAATTTTCAAGAATATAGTGGATCTTGGACTGGCAATACAAATATAGGTGCTAATAATATGTCGGCTGATACTTGGTATAATTTAAAAACCCAAGTTAATGGAAGTAATAATACTTTTTTTATCAATGATGCTTCTATAGGTTCAGGTACATCCTCTGGCAGTTTAAGTCCTTTATCCGATTTAAGTATTGCTTTAGGACAGTATCAGACTGTTGTTCAATATGATAATGTTCGTTTAAGAAAATATACCGCTACCGAGCCGACAATCGGCACTTTAGGCAGCGAGGAAAAAGGGGAGGGGCCGGTAGGCTACTGGCGATTTGACGAAGGTTATGGCACTTCTACAGCCGACAGTACTACTTATTTGAACAATGCTTCAATAAACGGTGCTACCTGGTTGAATCAAGATCAATGTATTAGCGGACGCTGTTTTAGTTTTGATGGCACCAATGATTATGTTTCCGTGCCCGATGCCAATCAAATAGATTTTACCAACGGTATAACTATGTCAGCCTGGGTAAAATTAAACAGTTACACCATGGGCGGCGCTAATACCGATCGGGGCGCTATTACCATAAAAGCCTCAGCTTATTATATGTCGGTTACGGCTGGTACAGGTAAACTAGCTTCGTTTTTTTACGGGGTAGATGCTAATCATAGGGATTCCAATACCGCTATTCCTTTGAATCAGTGGACACACGTGGCCATCACTTGGGACGGTAGCAATATCAAGTGGTACTTAAACGGTGTTTTAGATAAAACTTACGCCGCTACCGGTACTATTACTACCAACGGTAATGCACTTAATATTGGCATGGAAAGCGCTGGTTATGGTCGAGCTTTAAACGGTTTTATAGACGAGGTAAAATTTTACAATTACGGTCGCAATGAAACACAAATAAAACAGGATTATACAGCCGGTTTAGCCGGCAGCGGCGCCAGCGCGGGTGCCTCGGCCGTGCTGGGTGGTAAGTCACAAAAATGGTTAGCCGACGGTTTGGTTGGTTACTGGAAAATGGACGAGGCAAGTTGGAATGGTACAGCTGGTGAAGTTGTTGATTCTAGTGGTAATGGCAACAATGGTACAGCTAATGGTGGTATGACTACTAGCACAGCTAAATATGGTAAGGGTGCTTTATTGGATGGTACTGATGATTATATATCATGCGGCACAAGCTCTAACTTTATTTTTGGTTCTAATTCTCATACTTTTTCAGCTTGGGTTAAAGGAACCTCTTTTACCAATAGTTATAATTATATTTTTAGTGTTGGTGATAATGTCACAGGCCAACAAAGTGGTTTTGGTATTACCAGTGGTGGCAATTTATTTCATTCTGCTTATTCAAGTCCATTGGTTACTTTTACTAACACTATTTCTACTGGCAATTGGTATCATGTTGTTTTAGTTCACAAAGATGGAATTAGTTATGTTTATGTTAACGGTGAGCTAAAAAATCAACAGAATATAACAATGAATGTTGCCACAGGTAAATGTTATATAGGTTCGCATACTGGTGCATCTTCGTTTTTTAATAATGGTTCAATGGACGATGTTCGTGTTTACAACCGTGCTTTGTCCGGCCAAGAAGTAGCGGATTTATATTCTTGGGCGCCGGGGCCGGTGGGGTATTGGAAGTTTGATGAGAATACTGGTAGCACCGCTTACGATTCCAGTGGCAATGGTTTTAATAGCACTTCTTTTAGTGGTTCACCAACTTGGAAGCCGGGTAAACACGGTAGCGCTTTGGATTTTACTGGTACTAACAAATATGTTGCCTTGCCAGCCATGACAGGTAAATATGGTAGCGCTTTAACAGTTAGTGCTTGGGTATACCATACCGCCAGTAGTAACTGGGATGATATTGTAGCTGGTGGTTGTGCTGATATTTTATTTGGTTTTAGTAATAACCAATTAAATTTTGGTAGCCAGTGTAACAGCCCCGTAACTATGCTAGCTTATGCTACTAATATTAATGATGCCTGGCATTATGTTACTGGTACTTATGACGGAGCAACTTCCAGATTATATGTGGATGGAATACAGGTAGCTTCGGGAAGTAAATCTGGAAGTTTTACAGCTGCTGCTGGTTTAGCAATTAGCCGTAGCAGTGAAGATTTTCAGGGTAAAATAGATGAAGTAAAAATTTACAACTACGTTCGCACGCCAAAACAAATTCAAGAAGATATGGGAACAGGTATTGGTGGGCCAGTTAATTGGTGGCGGTTTGATGAGGGCCAAGGCACAACTGCTTATAATAATGTTGTAGGCGGACCCAATGGCACAATAACTGGTGGTACTTGGACTACCAGTGGAAAAATTAGCAAGGCTATAAGTTTTAATGGAACAACAACTAAAGTTAATATATCTCAACCGCTTGGCAATACTGTGCCTAGCCAACTAACAATTTCTACTTGGTTTAAAAGAACAAGGACTGGTGTGGTGGAATATGTGGTGGATAGTGACGGAGACGAAAGTACTATTTATATTAAAGCTGATAATAAAATTAGATGTGAATATTGGAATGGAACAGTTTCACCATCTGTTGATTCTAATACAACCATTACTGATACAAATTGGCATCACACAGCTTGTGTTCTGGACTACGGAAACCAACTAAGGGTTTATTTAGATGGTAAATTAGACAATACTAATAATTCACCATCAGGTGCTTTAGGTAATGGTATTTTAACAAATTCAAATATTGGCGCCCGTAACACAACTAACTTTTTTTCCGGTTTGATTGATGATGTAAAAATGTATACATATGCTCTAACCGATGCCGATGTTGTTCGAGATTATAATCAAGGTTCTGCTATAGCTTTAGGTAGCGGGGTAGAATCAGGGAGTACAGGCAATGCACCAGTGGCTTGGTGGAAAATGGACGATAATACCGGTACCAGCGCCGTAGATAGTAGTGGTAGTGGTGGTACAGGAACTTTAATTAATGGCCCAACTTGGAAGCCGGGTAAATACGGCTCGGCTGTAAGTTTTGACGGTAGTAATGATTATATAAATGTAGGTAATACTTTAGGTACCTTAACCGAAGGAACAATTTCTGTTTGGTTTAAGCGACGTACTTCTACGCCAACCTATCAGATGATTTTTACTGATAATGGTTCTCAGTTTGAAGTTTGTTATAACAATAATACTCTACAGTTTTATGTTAACAATGCAGTTGTTTCTACTGGTAGCGCTAATAATACTAATTGGCAGCACGTTGAAGGAGTATTCAGTGAAACTGGTAATTATCAGAATTTATATTTAAACGGTAATTTAGTGGCTAGCAGTACTTACCCTGGTGATGCTACAGCCGCTGTTCGTTATATTGGTAGTCGGGCAGGGAGTTTCCCTTTTGATGGTTTAGTTGATGATGTAAAAATTTATAACTACGCTCGCAATCAAGCGCAAGTATCTTATGATTATAATCGCGGTAAGCCAGTGGGGCACTGGGCTTTGGACGAAGGTGATGGCACAACAGCCCGCGATTTCAGCGGTAATGGTAATAATGGAACAATTACTATTGGGGCAACCGGCACACAAACTACTGTGGCTCAAGCTTGGTCTAATGGAGCAAGTGGTAAATTTGGTAAAAGTTTAAATTTTGATGGGACAGATGATCAAATAATAGCTTCAAACGCTTTAACCCTTAAATCAAAAACAGGTACATTTAGTTATTGGTTGAATTTAGCCGCTTCGGATAGAAATCATGGGCTTTTTCATTTTTATGAAAATAGTACTGCGGATTATATTAGGAGTTATATAAGTTCTGGAAATGTTATTGATTTGGTTATAGAAGACGATGATGTGGCTAAGGTTAATCTAAATTATGATTTAGATAATTTAGGGACGTTTACTAATCAATGGCTTCATATTGCTTGGGTGCAGGATGGCGTAGGGGTTAAATTATACATAAATGGTAAGGAAGTTACTGTAACTGGTACAAATTCTGGGGATTGGTGGAGCGATCATTTAATAAGCGGCTATCAATGGAGAATAGGTTTGGCTTGGTATTATTTGCAAGGTAAAATTGATGATTTTAGGGTATATAATTATGGTTTAACCGCCGAGCAGGTAAAGCAAGTTATGCAGGAAGCCAGCGCTGTTAGGTTTTAGTATTGTTGAGATTTTTTTGATAATTCAGCTTGCGGGGAAAAGTGTCCACGTGGACACTTTTCCCCGCAAAGTAATAAAACATAGATTGTATTTTTTACTCGCTTTATTTATAAATACTTTTAGGTAGGTTTAGTATTTTGTCAGCGTATAATATATTAACCCAGGAATCTAGGTTATTTTCTTTAATAAATTTTTTAAGCAGGTTATAATTGTCTTTTTGGCTTAGCCAAACACTTTGTTGTAGCATTTTAAAACCACCCCTCCTGAGTAGCCAGCGGAGGTGTCGACGAGCGGGATTTTGTGTTTTTGGTATGTCGAATATAACAATAGTGTAATTCTTTGCCATTTTGGGGGCTTGATTTAATTGGCAAGTCAGTAATTTAAAAAGTCCTTTGTCCGATATTTTATAAATCAAATTTTTACCGATTTTTTGGCTTTTAATATATTTGGATCTTTGGAGTTGTCTTAAAGTTTCCTTTAACTGTCTTTCTTTTTGGAATTGTTTAATTTCAGCCACATAGTCAGCACCTGAAGGAAGGGTGCGTAAATATCCGTAACGTTTAATGTCATAAAAAAAATTAATATAATTAAAACCGGCCTGGCCAGCCAAAGCTATCAGGTTTAATAATACTGTAGTTAAATTTAATTTAGACCCCTCCTTGGTCATGAATATAGTATAATAAATTTTTTTAATATATAAAAGAGTTCAATATCTTGCGGGGATTTATGTCCACGTGGACACTTTTCCCCGCAAGATAAAAAAGTAAGAAAACCACAAAAATATATAAGATTAGAAATGAAAGGGAATATAATTTTAAATATTTTGAAGGGATTTTTTATTAATTAAATAAAGGGTATAATAAATTACATGGGAATCAAGTCGTTTGTTAGAAAATTAATACCGCGCCCAGCGCTCCGGGTTTATCATTTTGTTATGTCCTGGTTAGTAGCTTTGTTTTATGGTTTGCCAGCCAGGCATTTAGTGGTAATTGGTGTAACCGGTACCAAAGGTAAAAGCACAGTTAGTAATATGATTTGGTATGCTTTGCAAAATATGGGCTATAAGACTGGTTTAATTTCCACAGCCCAAATGGCTATAGGTTCTACCGCCTGGCCTAATGATTTAAAAATGACTATGCCAGGCAGGCTAAAGTTGCAACAACTACTTAGGCAAATGGTTAAGGAAGATTGTCGGTATTTGGTAATGGAAACTTCGTCCGAGGGTTTGGCACAGTTTAGGCAAGCCGGCTTGCCTTATGTAGTTGGCGTGTTTACCAATTTAACTCCGGAGCATATTGAAGCTCATGGCAGTTTTGATAATTATAAATCAGCCAAAGGTAGGTTGTTTGCTTATTTATCTAAAATAAAAAAGCCATTAGTCAGTCCTTTAGGTTTGGTTAAACCAGCCAGTGTTATTAATTTAGATGATAAGTCAGCTGATTATTTTTTAAGTTTTCCTGTGGCCGAGCGTTATGGTTATAGTTTTAATAACAAAACGAGTAGTTTAGCAACTAATAATCAAATAGCTAAATTTGAAGAAGTTGGTTTGGATAAATTAAAAATAAATATAGATTCAATAGATTATGAATTTTTAGTGGGTGGTCAGTTTAATGCTTATAATATTTTAGCCGCGGCTTTGGTTGGGCAGGTTCTTAATTTCCCCTTGCCAAAGGTTTTAAATGTTTTAACTACTTATAGTGGTACGCCGGGCAGGCTGGAATTTATAAACGAGGGGCAAGATTTTAAAGTTGTGGTGGATTATGCCCATACTGTTGAATCTTTGGAGCAAATTTATAAATTACTAGGTGGTTTTAGTGAGTTAGTAGCAGTGCTGGGTTCTTGTGGTGGTGGTCGGGATAAAGCTAGGCGAGAGCCTTTGGGTAAGTTAGCTGGTCAATATGCTAAAGTGGTTTTGGTAACAAATGAGGATCCTTATGACGAGGAACCAGTAAGTATTATGAAACAGGTAGCGGTTGGTGTTTTGGATGTTGGCAAAAAAGAAGGTGTAGATTTATTTATTGAGCCAGATCGACGTCAGGCTATAAAAAAAGCCTTACAAATAGCTAAGGCCGGGGAGATAGTAGTTATTACTGGTAAGGGTTCGGAACAATGGTTATGTGTGGCTAATAATAAAAAAATACCTTGGGATGATAGGCAGGTGGTGAGAGAGGAGATTAGAAAAATACTAAACCCTAAATCCTGATTTCTAAATAATTCCAAAATCCAAATAGCAAATAACTAACCAATGACCAATTAATAAATATCAAATTTATTGATTTGATATTTATTAATTGGTAATTTGACATTAATTCTTATTTTATTCCTGTGGATTAGTTGTGCAAGCAGTTTTTTGATTTATTTAACAAAGCCAATTAAGGTATTATTTGGTTGATTTTTTTGGCTAAGTAGAGCCAAAAATAAATTAAATAGGAAATTATTGATTTTTAAGCTCTTGACAGCTTGACAAGGGGATAAGTAATTGATAGAATCTAACTACTTTAATGACGTTTTTTGGCTAAGCCGTGTGGCTTTTAACCTAGGCGTCTCCAAGCGTTTTGTCTAACATAATTAATTAATTTGCATCTCGTTCCTAAATTTGTCCCTTAAATCTGGAAGGAGATATTTTTTATGTCTGAAAAAAATACCGATCTCTTAAACCCGTATCGCCAGCGTCTTAGTTTTACTAATTTAAAGGACGCTATTGAGTTACCCGATTTAGTGGAAACACAGCGGGCTTCTTACGAATGGTTTTTTGCCGAAGGGCTTAAAGAATTATTCGATGAAATATCGCCGATTAAAGATTTTATCGGTCGTGATTTAGAATTATATTTTTTGGATTATTATTTGGATGAACCAAAATTTGATGAAGTAACTGCTCATGCCAAAAATACTACTTATGAGTCTCCCTTGCGGATTAAGGTTCGTTTAGTTAATAAACGGACTGGTGAAATAAAAGAGCAGCAGGTTTATTTGGGTGATTTTCCAGTTATGACACCCCGAGGTACTTTTGTAATTAACGGTATTGAACGTGTAGTGGTTTCACAGCTTATTCGTTCGGCTGGTGTATTTTTTACTTCAGAATTTAACCGCGGACGACGTTATTATGGCGCTAAAATAATACCTAATCGTGGGGCTTGGTTAGAATTTGAGGTGGATAGCAATAATGTAATTTGGGTAAAAATTGACCGTAAACGTAAAGTAGCCGCTACTTCTTTACTTAAGGCTTTTGGTTTGTCCGACAATGAAGAGATTAAAAAAACTTTTGCCGAAGTAGATAATCATCCGGAAGTTAATTATATTTCAGCTACTTTGGCTAAAGATATAACTAAAGATGAAGCCGAAGGTTTAATAGAAGTTTATAAACGTATTCGTCCGGGCGATTTGGCTACGGTGGAAAATGCTCGTTCTTTGATTCATAACATGTTTTTTAATTTTGCCCGTTATGATTTTGGCCGGGTTGGACGTTATAAATTGAATCAACGTTTTGGTTTAAAATTAGCTATTAATAAAGAGAACCGAGTTTTGCGTTTGGATGATTTGGTTCTTATTATTAAGGAAATTATTCGACTTAATAATACTCAAGATGAACCCGATGATATAGACCACTTGGGTAATAGGCGCGTGCGAGCGGTTGGTGAATTAGTGCAAAATAAATTCCGGGTCGGTTTGGCTCGTTTGGAAAGAATTATTAAGGATAAAATGTCCACTTTGGATATTGCCACTTTAACACCCAATCAATTAATTAACGCTCGACCGATAATTGGTGCCATAAAAGAATTTTTTATGTCGTCGCAGTTATCCCAATTTATGGACCAAACTAATCCTTTGGCTGAATTGGAACATAAACGTCGTTTATCAGCTATGGGTCCAGGTGGGCTTTCCAGAGAGCGAGCCGGTTTTGATGTTAGAGATGTGCACCGTACGCACTATGGCCGAATTTGTCCGATTGCTACACCCGAAGGTCCGAACATTGGTTTAGTTGGCCATTTGGCTTCTTACGCCCGGGTTAACAGTTATGGTTTTATTGAAACGCCTTTTCGAAAAGTGGTCCACGATGTACCTAATGATGGCCAATCATCAACTGGTGAAAAATTAAGACAAGATATTGTTAATGAACAAGGCAAGGTTTTATTTAAGGCTGGTGAAAAAGTTACGGCCGAAATGGCTAAAAAAATCAAAGAGGTTAAGGGTTTAACCACTGTGGCTTTGGTACCGCGGGTAACGGAGGAAATTATTTGGTTAGATGCTTTTGCTGAAGAACGTCATATTACTACAGCGGCTACTACACCGATTGATGAAATGGGTTATTTTCTTAAAGAACGTTCCGAGGTTCGGGAACATGGTCAACCTAAATTAGATGATGTGGAGAAGATAGATTATATGGATGTCTCTTCTCAGCAAATAATTTCTATCACCACTTCTTTAATACCTTTTATAGAACATAATGATGCGGTGCGAGCTTTAATGGGTACCAACATGCAACGCCAAGCTGTGCCTTGTATAAAACCTCAAGCACCAGTGGTGGGTACGGGCGTGGAGGCTAAAGCGGCCCAAGATTCCGGTCAGGTTATTGTGGCTCAACAAGACGGTGAAGTTGTTTTGGCCCAAGGTGATCGTATTGAAGTTAAAGACAGTGCTGGTCAAGTTCATCCTTATAACTTGGGTAAATTTGTACGTTCTAACGCTTCAACTTGCATGAACCAAAAAGTTATAGTGGATAAAGGACAAAAAATAAAGAAAGGCCAGGCTTTGGCCGATGGCGCTGCTACTGAGCGAGGGGAATTAGCGATTGGCCAAAATGTGGTGGTAGCTTATATAGCTTGGGAGGGTGGTAATTACGAAGATGCTGTTTTATTATCGGAGCGTTTAGTGCATGATGATCGTTATACTTCCATTCATATTGAAGATTATAAAATAGACGTGCGGGATACTAAATTAGGTCCTGAAGTAGTTACCCAAGACATTCCTAATGTTGGTGAAGAAAAATTAAAAGATTTAGATGAGGAAGGTGTTATTCGTATAGGTGCCGAAGTTTCTTCTGGTGATATTTTGGTGGGTAAAATAACACCTAAGGGTGAAACTGAATTATCGGCTGAAGAAAAATTATTAAGAGCTATTTTTGGTGAAAAAGCCAAAGATGTTAGGGATTCGTCTTTGTATTTGGAGCATGGTGAGCATGGTAAAGTTATTGATATTAAAGTTTTTTCCCGAGAAAATGGCGATCGACTTTCTTCTGGTGTTATTAAATCTATTCAGGTATCTATTGCCCAACTTAGGAAAATACAAGTTGGTGACAAAATGGCTGGCCGACACGGTAACAAAGGTGTAATTTCTAAAATTGTACCGGAAGAGGATATGCCTTTTTTGCCCGACGGCACGCCGGTCGACATAATATTGAATCCTTTGGGTGTGGCTTCTCGTATGAATTTGGGTCAGATTTTAGAGACTCATTTAGGTTTAGCTGCTCGGCAGTTAGGTTATTATGTAGCCACTAAGCCTTTTAATGGTGTATCAGAAAAAACTATTAGGCAGGAATTAGTGAAAGCTGGTTATCCCGAAGATGGCAAAATGACTTTATATCATGGTCGGACTGGTGAAGCTTTTGATGAAAAAGTGACAGTTGGTTTAACTTATATGTTAAAGCTTAATCACTTAGTGGAAGATAAAATACATCAACGATCTATTGGGCCTTATTCTTTAGTTACGCAACAACCATTAGGTGGTAAAGCTCAATTCGGTGGTCAAAGATTCGGCGAAATGGAAGTCTGGGCTTTAGAAGCTTATGGTGCAGCTTATAGTCTTCAAGAAATTTTGACTATTAAATCAGATGATGTGCCGGGTCGATCCAAAGCTTATGAATCAATAATTAAAGGTGAGCCGATAACGCGTCTTAATGTGCCGGAATCTTTTAATGTCCTTATTAGGGAATTGAAAGGTTTGTCTTTAGATGTGGAATTGATTAAAGATGGTCAGATAGTGTCGACTGATCCAAAGAAAAATTCGGAGCAACCAACTACTTAAAGTTCAATCAATTAAAAAATAATATGACATCTATGTTTCCCGAAAAAGAACACTTACACGCCAACGATTTTGATTCCATTCGTTTGCGTTTGGCTTCTCCAGACCAGATTTTAAAATGGTCCTTTGGTGAAGTAACCAAACCTGAAACCATAAATTACCGCACACAAAAACCAGAGAAAGATGGTTTATTTGACGAAAGAATTTTTGGTCCGACCAAGGATTGGGAATGCTATTGTGGTAAATATAAACGTATTCGTTACCGTGGTATTGTTTGTGATAAATGCGGAGTGGAAGTTACTCGAGCGGTTGTTAGGCGAGAACGTTTTGGTCATATAAAATTGGCTAGCCCAGTTTCTCATATTTGGTTTTTACGGGGTGTACCTTCTAAAATTGGTTTGTCTTTGGGTTTATCGGTGCAAGATTTGGAAAAAGTTATTTATTTTGCTTCTTTTATAGTTACCAAAGTAGATGAAACTAAAAAGCAGGCTTTATTGAATCAGGTAACTGGTGAGTATAAGACTAAAAGGAAGGGCTTAGAAGCTGAGTACCAAAAGCAAACAGAATTAGCGGCCCAAAAATATACTGGCAGTCAATTAGAGCAGGAAAGGCATTCTTTGGAAACTATCAAAAACGAAAAATTAAGTAAGCTAGAACAAGCTTTTGAAACGGCTCGTCGAGAAATTAAAGAATTGAAGGTTTTACAAATAATTTCTGAGAATCAGTATCAAGATTTATCGTTAAAGTACGGCCAGGTTTTTGAAGCTTCTATTGGTGCTGAAGCAATTCATGAGTTATTGGAAAAGATAGACATAAAAAAAGGTATTGCTGTTTTGGAGGAGGAAGTTGCTCAGTCTGTGTCGACCAAACAAAAGAAGTTAATCCGTCGACTTAAGTTATTAAAAAGTTTTCAGTTGGTTAACATTCGTCCGGAATGGACAGTTTTGGACGTTTTGCCAGTTATTCCGCCGGACTTGCGGCCAATGGTTCAGTTGGATGGTGGCCGATTTGCCACTTCCGATTTGAATGATTTGTACAGACGAGTTATTAATCGTAATAACCGTTTGAAGCGTTTAATGGATTTAAATGCGCCGGAAGTAATTTGTCGTAATGAGAAGCGTATGTTGCAGGAAGCAGTTGATGCTTTGTTAGATAACAGCGCTCGTCATGGTAAGACCGTTACAGCTTCTACTGGTCAAAGACGCATGCTTAAATCCATCGCCGATATCTTAAAGGGTAAGCAAGGTCGTTTTAGACAGAATTTATTGGGTAAGCGTATTGATTATTCTGGCCGGAGTGTTATTGTGGTTGGTCCAACTTTACAATTACATCAGTGTGGTTTGCCTAAACGAATGGCTTTGGAATTATTTAAGCCCTTAGTTATTTCCAAATTGATTAAGCGCGAATTAGTTCATAATGTTCGGAGCGCCAATCGTTTTATTGAGGCGGGCAAGGGTGAAATTTGGGATATTTTGGAAGAAATAGTTAAAGGTTCTTATGTGTTATTGAATCGTGCACCGACCTTGCATCGTTTAGGTATTCAGGCTTTTCAGCCTGTTTTAATTGAAGGTAAAGCTATTCAAGTTCATCCTTTGGTTTGTCCGGCTTTTAACGCTGACTTTGATGGTGACCAAATGGCTGTTCATGTACCCTTGACTGAAGAAGCTAAGTGGGAGGCGGCCAATATTATGTTGTCGTCTAAAAATTTGCTTAAGCCGGCCACGGGTGAACCAGTAGCTACTCCGTCCAAAGATATAGTTTTGGGTTGTTATTATATGACCAACAAAACAGAAGTTAAAGCTGATGAAAAAATTAAAGAGTACGGTTCTTTGGGGGAAGCTATTTTAGCTTATCAATCTGATTGGTTATCTTTGCAAAAGGCCATTAAAGTTCGTTTGTCTGATGGGCAAAAGATGGAAACTTGTGTCGGTCGTATTTTATTCAATGAAATCCTACCAGAATCTTTGCGTTTTTGTAATGAAGTAGTGGATAAAAAAGTGTTGAATAGGTTAGTTTCTCAAGCTTTGGCTGAAGATGGTTTGGATGAGACAGCTAAATTATTGGATCGTCTTAAGGTTATGGGTTTTGAGTATTTAACCAAGTCCGGTTTGTCTTGGGGTATGTCGGATTTGCCCGAGGTTAAAGAACGGGAACAAATTTATAATGAAGCGGAAATGCAAATTGAAGAAATTTATGATCAGTATCAGCAAGGTTTGTTAACTGATGATGAACGTCATATTAAAGTGATAGAAATTTGGGCTCAAGTTAAAGATCGGGTAACGGAATTTTCCCGTAAGGCCTTGCCAAACCATGGTTCGGTTTTTTCTATGATTCAATCAGGAGCTCGCGGTTCTTGGGGGCAAATTACTCAAATGATGGGTATGAAAGGATTGGTAACTAACCCGGCCGGTGACACCATGGAATTGCCAGTCAAGGGTAATTTTAAAGAAGGATTTGATGTCTTGGAATATTTTATTTCTACTCACGGTGCCCGTAAGGGTTTAACTGATACTGCTTTAAGGACAGCTAATGCCGGTTATTTGACTAGGCGTTTAGTGGATGTGTCGCATGATATTGTAGTAGTGGAAGAAGATTGTGGGGATAAAGAAGGTTTTAATTTTACTTATAATGATAGTGAAGATATTGGCGATTCTTTAGGTAAAAGAGCTGCTGGTCGTTTTTTGGCCAAAGATGTAGTAGTTGGTCAGTCTAAAAAAGTTTTATTGAAAAAGGGTAGTATAGTTAGCCAAGAGGATGGTAAATTAATTGATGAATCTGGTGTAACCGAAGTTTTATTAAGGTCACCCTTGTCTTGTAAAACCAGACGCGGTATTTGCCAAAAATGTTATGGGTATGATTTAGGTTTTAATGCTTTGGTGGAAAATGGTACGGCTGTTGGTATCATAGCTGCTCAATCAATTGGTGAGCCGGGTACACAATTGACTATGCGCACTTTCCATACTGGCGGTGTGGCTTCAGCTGAAGATATAACTCAAGGTTTACCTCGAGTAGAAGAAGTTTTTGAAGCCCGGCCGGTTAAGAGAGCTGGTTTATTGGCTCCAGCTGACGGTAAGGTGGAAGTTTATAATCAAGGTCGGCAGAAATTTATTAAAATGAATTATCACGATGGTGGTGAAGAAGTTATTAATTTAGCTCTTCATGAAGCTCCCAAAATTCTTGTTAAGAAAGGCCAAGCTGTAACCGCTGGGCAAGAAATAGTACAGGCTGGTGATCAAATGATTAAAGTGCAACGGGCGGGTAAGGTAAAAAATATTACTGAAGAGAAAGTGGTTATAAATGTGTCAGCGGAAACAGAGCAGGAGTTTGCCGTACCAGGTGGTTTAGCAGTTTGGGTAAAAAATGGTGAATTGGTTGTAAAAGGGCAACAATTAACAGAGGGTAGTTTGAATTTACATGAACTTTATAGTTTACGAGGCAAAGAAGCTGTTCAACATTATATTTTGAAAGAAATTCAATATATTTATTCTTCGCAAGGTCAAAAATTAAACGATAAACATATTGAGTTAATTATTCGTCAAATGTTTTCTCGGATGGTTATTGTGGAAACCGGTAGCAGTGATTTGTTGTCTGGTGAAGTAGTAACGGTTGCTCAGTTTGAAGAAGCGAATGAGCAGATTAAAATTAAGGGAGGGCACCCAGTCAAAGCTGAGTATTTGTTATTGGGTATTACTAAAGCCTCTTTATCAACCGATAGTTTCTTGTCGGCCGCTTCTTTCCAAGAAACCGCTCGCGTTTTGATTGATGCCGCCGTGACTGGTAAAATTGATAGATTAAGAGGTCTTAAGGAAAATGTTATTATTGGTCGTTTAATTCCAGCTGGTACGGGTTATGGCCCTAAAGCCGAATTGTTAGCTACGGCCATGGATAAATTACAGGTACAAAGAGAAGCTAATGCTATTAAAGAAGCGGCTGAAGCGGAGGCGGCTTTACAAGCCAGAATTAAAGAACAAGAAGAATTAGACGCTAGTTTGACTTTGCCAATTTCTACGGATACGGTAGTAGAGAATTAGTTTTATTTACAAGAAAAAGACAGCTTTAAAGAAGTAAGATTGTTATTGTTAAGCAGTGCCTAGGTTGGCTAAGAAACCTTAATTAGCGTTATACTGTCTAAAGTTAGAGAGAAGTATAATTTATGGCTCGGGTTAATAATAAAAATTCAACAACTAAAAATAATAGCGGATCAGTTGGTTTATCAGCCGAAACCAAGCATGGTTTGGTAGTGGTTGGCTTAGTAGCTTTGTCCATAATTTTTATTTTGTCTTTTTTGGATTTATCAGGCTTGGTCGGCCAAGGATTAAAAAGAGGATTAATTTTTACTTTTGGTTGGTCAGCTTATTTAATACCCGTTATTTTATTAATGGTTGGTTACGCTTTAATGCAACCTGGTTGGCGGATTCAATTAAGGCAAGTTGTGGGTTTATTTTTGTTTTTATCAGGTTTAGCCGGTTTGACTCATTCGGCTTTGGAGAATATTACTTGGTGGCAAGCTGTTAAAGAAGGTGTGGGTGGTGGTTATTTGGGTTTTATTTGGTTATGGGCTTTAACGCCGATTTTAGGTGATTGGGGCGCCATAGTTTTATTGTTGACTATTTTAGTAGCTGGCTTATTGGTTTTGTTTGATACTTCACCTATTAGTTTGTTTAAACGTTTTAAAGATACTTTAGCAAGTTGGCAGAGTGCCCTTAATCAATCAGTGGTTAATAGTTCCCCGATTAATTCCAAGGAGGATAAAGCAGCTTTATGGCGTGAAACTAAACCACCCAAAGAAGAGGAGCCGGTTAGCCGGATTAAAGAACAAATTTTACCAACTTTGGATAAAGTTTTTAAGAAACGTCCAGTAGATAATTTGCTGACTACTTTGGAAGTAACTGAGCCGGAGGTGGTTAAATTGCCTTTACCGCCTCGCCAAATACAAATTAAGACGGATTTATTAGAGGAGCGCAAAGGTAAACCTACTTCGGGGGATATTGAAGCAAATAAAGAGAAAATCCGTCGGACTTTACTTAACTTCGGTATTGAGGTGGAAATGGGGCCGATTAATATAGGTCCGACTGTGACGCAATATACTTTAGCTCCATCACAAGGTGTTAAACTTTCTCATATTACAACCTTAAGTAATGATTTGGCTTTGGCTTTGGCCGCTCACCCCATTAGAATAGAAGCGCCAATTCCCGGTCAGTCTTTAGTGGGTATAGAAATGCCCAATCAAACTGTGGCTTTGGTCGGCTTAAGGGATATTATAGAGTCAGAAGCTTTTAAAAAACGTTCATCTAATTTAACTTTTAGTTTGGGGCGAGACGTGGCCGGCCAAGCTTTTGTGGCTAATTTGGAAAAAATGCCTCACTTATTAATTGCTGGCGCCACTGGTTCTGGCAAATCAGTTTGTATTAATACTATTTTATTGTCCTTGCTTTACACTAATTCGCCAGATGAATTAAAACTTATTTTAGTTGATCCGAAAAGAGTGGAATTAGCTTCTTATAATGATATTCCTCATTTATTAACGCCGGTAATAACCGATGTTAATAAGACGATTAATTCCTTAAAGTGGGTAGTTGGGGAGATGGACAGACGTTATCAGGTTCTAAGCTCTTCTGGTAAGAGAAATATTCAGGCTTTTAATCAGTTGGGTGGCGAGTTAATGCCCTATATAGTTGTGGTGATAGATGAATTAGCTGATTTAATGGCGGTGGCGGCTCAAGATGTGGAAGCGGCCATTATTCGGTTGGCACAAATGGCTCGAGCCGTTGGTATACATTTAATCGTGGCAACTCAGCGACCATCGGTTGATGTAATTACTGGTTTAATTAAAGCTAATATAAC
The DNA here is from genome assembly GCA_018817715.1 of Patescibacteria group bacterium. Classification (NCBI taxonomy): domain Bacteria; species Patescibacteria group bacterium. The sequence continues at coordinate 207,218 of JAHITT010000001.1, read as the reverse complement.
TTCCAGGATAGCTTTTGCTGTGGCTTCCAGTACTGATTCCAGGACTATTTTAGATACCAGTGGCGCTGAAAAATTATTGGGTCGAGGCGATAGTTTATTTATTTCGGCTGATTTATCCAAACCTAAACGTATTCAAGCTGCTTTTGTTGGGGATGGGGAAATAGAAAAAGTAACCAATTTCTTAAAACAAGCTGCTAAACCAGATTATAATCCGGAAGTTGTAGTAAAGCAGTATGGTCGGGGAGTTAATTCTTTGATTGGAGGCAGTCAGCCAGATGATGATGAGTTGTTGCCTGAGGCGCAGGAGATAATTATTCGGGCTGGTAAGGCTTCAGCTTCTTTTTTGCAAAGACGTTTAAGAGTTGGTTATGCCCGGGCTGCTCGTTTATTGGATTTATTAGAAGAAAAAGGCATAATTGGACCAGGTGATGGGGCCAAACCTAGGGAGGTGTTGGTTAGTCAACAAGATTTAATGAACGACACAGCTGGTTTGCCTGAGGAAGCAGATTCGTCAGAAGTGGTAGATGATGAGGAGTTGCTTGAATCTGAAGAAGAAGCTGGTGATGACTTTGAAGAAAAATAAATTTTTTTAAAATAACATATTAAATTCGAAAGCTTAATTTTTAAATAATACTCTAGTAATTAGGTTTTTAATTTAGACTATTGGGGATTATTTAAGGTTTAATTTTTTAGTTTTATCTAATGGCTCGTTTTAGTACTCATAAATTAAATAATAGTGATGGCCAAGGATCTTTTTTGGCTAAACAGCGCCAGTCTAAAGGCTTGTCCATAGAAAAGGCCAGTCGGGATTTGGGTATTAGTGGTCGTTATTTGCAAGCTTTAGAACAGGGCCGTTGGTATGATTTGCCTTTTGGTTCTTATGGTAAGATGTTTTTAAAAAAATATTCTCAGTTTTTAGGTTTAGATCAAAACAGTTTGGACACGGAAACGGTTTTGCCGGTTAGTCTTTTTGTTAATCAGTCAAAAAATTTTACCAGCCAACGTAGCTCAAATATTTCTTGGCACAAGAGCCGATTATTTTTGTTATTTATGGCTGGGGCGGGAATTTTGGTTTATTTATTGGCCGGTGCCTGGTTGGCTATTGTGCCACCCCGTTTTAGTTTAGTGGAACCGGTTGGTGATTTTACTACTAGCCAACCAACGGTGGTGGTTACAGGTTCGACTCAAGCTGGTACTTTAATATTTATAAATAATCAGCCTTTGGTGGTTAGTGAAGAGGGGTTATTTAGGGCGGTGGTACCCTTACAACCGGGTTTAAACAATTTGTTAGTAGAGGCCCAAAAAAGTTATGGCCAGCGTACTGGTTTAACTAGGCGAGTCATGTTTAAACCAGACAGTACGGTGGGTTTGCCTTTGCAGATATTTTAGAAGTTCAAAATTTAGATATTGAAATAATCCGCTTCTGGCGGACAGCAGGACATTTAGTTTTTAATTTTTTTAAATATCTAGGTTATTTTTGGCAATAACAAATAGTAGGTCATTACGAGGAGGGAGGCTGTTAGGCCGACTGACGGGGCAATCTAATGATTCTTAGATTGTTTCGGTCGTTTTACTCCCTCGCAATGACAATTGATATTACCGTAGTCGTTAAAGCTGCTTTGTAATGATAGAATAATTATTAGATAAAGTTAGATTTATTTATATATATACCATTCCTGCCTCGGGTAATTTATGTTATTATATTTAGACTAATTATTAAGGAGGGAAAGTTAAAATTATTATGAAAACTAGTAATAAAAAAAATATAACTACTACTGAAAGTACTGGTCGGCAAAAAGCCGCTCAATTAGCCATTGATCAGATTAAACAAAGGTTTGGTGAAGGGGCAATTATGAAGTTAGGTGAAGCCCAATCTATGTCGGTTGATACTATACCGACTGGTTGTTTATCTTTGGATATTGCTTTAGGTGGCGGTTTGCCCCGAGGTCGGGTGATCGAAGTGTTTGGTCCGGAAGCTTCGGGTAAAACCACTTTGACCTTGCATGCTATTGCCGAAGTTCAAAAAACTGGTGGTTTGGCCGCTTTTGTGGATGCCGAACATGCTTTGGATCCTTCTTATGCTAAAAAAATTGGCGTTAATATAGACGAGCTGTTAATTTCTCAGCCAGATACTGGCGAGCAAGCTTTGGATATAGTTGATACTTTGGTTAGGTCTAATGGCGTGGATATAATTGTGGTAGATTCAGTGGCCGCCCTGACCCCCAAAGCGGAAATAGAAGGCGATATGGGCGACCATCATATGGGTTTGCAAGCTCGGTTAATGAGCCAAGCCTTACGTAAATTAACAGCCATTATTTCCAAATCAAAAACCGTGGTAATTTTCTTAAATCAAACTAGAATGAAAATTGGTGTATTTTTTGGCAATCCAGAAACTACTACCGGCGGTATGGCTTTAAAATTTTATTCGTCGGTTCGTATAGAGATAAGGCGTATTGGTCAAATAAAACAAGGTGACAAAATGGTGGGTAATCGCACCAGAGTTAAGGTAGTTAAGAATAAAGTTGCCCCGCCTTTTCAGGGAGCGGAATTTGATATTATGTATAATGAAGGAATTTCTTTGTCTGGGGATTTGATTGATTTAGGTTTAACTAGGGAAGTAGTTAAAAAGAATGGTAATACTTTTAGCTATGGTGAAACAAAATTAGGTGTCGGCCGCGAACAGGCTAAGCAGTTTTTACGAGACAATCCTAAAATAGTTAAGGAAATTAGGACCGATGTTTTAAAAAAAGTAGAAGAAGAAAGAATGGCGGAGAAGTAGTTTAAGAAGTTGGCAGGTAGCAACCGGAGCTATAAAGAATAAAGTCGATCCTATTTATTATTTAAACGGCTAGTAAAGGAAGGTTTGAATAAAAGCAATTTTTAGCTAAAACAAACGGCTCACTTCATCTGATGAAGTGAGCCGTTCAAGGTATTTTAAGCTAGCTTAAGCTCTTTCTACGTACTGGCCGGTTTCAGTGTTAACTATAATTTTTTCGTCATTCTTAATGAATAAAGGTACGTTGATAATTAGACCAGTTTCTAAAGTAGCTTGCTTACTACCACCGGTAGCTGTGTCGCCTTTAACGCCGGGCGGAGTTTCCTTAACTTTAATGGTAATTTTGTTAGGTAATTCCACACTGACCGGCTGGTTGTTAAAATTAAGAATATTAACTTCTAAGCCGTCAATTAAATAGCCCGCTTGGTCGGCTAAGGCTTCTTGAGAAAAATCAAATTGTTCAAAAGTTTCCTGATTCATAAAATGATAACCGGAATCATCAGCGTACAGGAAGCTGGCTTTAAGGCGCGACATGTCGGCCTCGGTTACTTTGTCACCCGGTTTAAAAGTTTGTTCTAATACTTTACCGTTAAGTAAATTTCTTAGTTTGGTGCGCATTACTGGTTTGCGTTGAGCAGTGCGCATAAAAGAAGCTTCTAAGACTAAGTAAGGCTCTTCGTTGACTAGAATACTAAGTCCGACTCGGATGGAATTAAGCGAGGGTAAAACAGCCATAAATTATTCGTTAAACTAGGATTATTTAGAAACAAAAGCTAGTAAAGCCATAAAACGAGCTCGTTTAATAGCTAGAACTAATTTTCTTTGATGTTTCATGCAAGTACCAGTACGACGTCGGGGTAGAATTTTGGCATAACCGGACAAGAATTTTTGCATTACCCGAGTATCTTTATAATCTACTTCATTAAGTCCGTTAACGCAGAAGTAGCAGACGCGCGGTTTAGTTAGGGTATTGTTTTTTCTAATCATAGATAGTTAATAGATTATTAAAATGGTATATCTTCGACATTGACGGTGGTTTCTTCGTTATCGGTTGGATTGGCGGTTTCTTCTGGTTCGTTAGTATTGGTTGCTGAGTTGTTAGCACCAGCCCGATCCAGCATTATCATATTATCGGTTATTATTTCGGTGCGCCAATGCTTTTGTCCTTGAGCGTCATCCCAGGAACGGGTTTGCAGTCGTCCTTCAATAAAAACTTTGGAACCTTTTTTTAAATATTGCCCACAGATTTCCGCTAGGCGACGCCAAGCGACCACATTATGATATTCAGTTTTGTCTTGTCTCTCGCCAGCTGAATTGGTCCAGCGTAAGTTGGTGGCTACAGTGAAAGTGGTAACAGCGGTGCCTTGAGTAGTGGTTCTAACTTCAGGATCACGGGTGATGTTACCTATGACCATAGCTTTATTTAAGTAGTTCATATTTTTTTTACCTTGTAAAGGCTTAGGGTTTTTAAAATATTTTTTAAGAAACCTTTGGAGCCATTAAAGTGGTTATAAGGAATGATTATTTAACAATTTCTTGTTCTAAAATTTCTTCTATTTTTTTGTCCAAGTCATCAAATTGAACAGGTCGGGGAACCGACTCAACAGCTGGCGCGGGTTTTTCTGAATCAGCCGGTTTGGCTGGTTCTTTAGTTTCGGCTTCTTCTCGAGCTTGTATTTTCATTAATTTTTCTTGGAAGGCTTTTTCTCTGGCTAATTGTTCCGGTGATTTAAGCGGTTTAAGGATTATTTGACTGCGCAATACTTCAGTAGACATTCTAAACCAGTTATTTACCCGGGCTAATTTGGTTGACTCTAAATCAAATTCCACTAAAATATAATTACCATGCCTTAACCCTTTAATAGGATAAGCCAGCTTTTTTTTACCCAAAGAATCTTCTTGGCTAATAGTGGCGCCTTCTTCTTTTAGCATGGCGCGTACTTTGTCGGCCACAGTTGTATCTTCTTCACTACCAGCTTTAATGGGTATTATATAAATCAGTTCGTAATGCTTCATAAGTTATTTTTTTAAAAATAAAAAACGCTGAAGTTTTTTGCCCTAACCAGTAAAACCCCTTGAACCAGTTAGGACCTCTAAATTTTAGAGGTATGGAGCGCTAAACTTATTAAGCGCTAAGTTAAAATGATGTTATCATAAAGCTAATGGTTTGGCAAGGGCCGACCGGGTGGCCGAGGGATAGAATTTACAAGCGGGTTTTAAGCTGTTCGCCGGGTGAATTTATTAATGGCCAGTAAATAAAAGAATTTTAAATTTAGTATTTTTTATTATAATGTTATACTTTAGTCTATTATGACTAAATACATATTTATTTTAGGGCGGGAACCGGTTTTAAGCGTGGCGGAGATTAACAGTCAATTAATTAAGAATAATCTATCGGCAACTTGGTTAGCCATAACCCAGACTTATGTTTTATTGGCGGCGGATTTGCCAGCTGATTTTTTTGATAATTTAGCCGGTTCGGTTAAGTTGGCTGAATATGTGGACAAAGTGGCGGGGGATAGGCCGACAGTGGAAAAAGTTATTAGAGATTTTTTAAAGAAAATAATTAGCAGTAGCTATTTGTTTGGTTTTAGTTGGTATGGTCGTCGGCCGCCTAAATGGTTGAATTTAGCTGGACTTAGCCTAAAGAAGGAATTTAAACAATCAGGCGCCAGAGCGCGTTTGGTAGTTTCTCGGGAAGCGGATTTATCTTCAGTAGTAGTGGAAAAAAATAAATTATTACCACCGACTGGCTATGATTTTATTTTTTTACCGCAAGCTGACGGTAGTTTAATAATCGGTCGGACTATTAAAGTTCAAGATTTTGCCGCCTGGTCCAAACGTGATTACGGCCGGCCGGCCCGGCAAGCTAAAGTTGGCATGTTGCCACCTAAATTAGCTAGATTAATGGTGAATTTATCTTTGGCGGATAAACAGCAGGCCTTGTTAGATCCTTTTTGTGGCTCGGGCACTGTTTTGCAAGAAGCGGCTAGTTTGGGTTATTTAAAATTGTGGGGTTCGGATATTGATCAGCGGGGAATAGACAGAACTAATAGTAATTTAGAGTGGTTAAAAAAAGATTGCCTCGATAAATTATTTACTTGGCAATTACAAGCGGTGGATGTTCGGCAATTGCCTAATTTTATTAAACAGCAGACTTTTGGTGCCGTAGTAACTGAGCCTTATTTAGGTCCGCCCTTAAGCGGTCACGAATCAACAGCCGAGCTTAAAAATATTCAAGTCGAGTTAACGCAATTTTATGCAACCACGCTTAAAATTTTATATTCAGCTTTGCAACCAGGCGCCCGGTTGGTTATGGTTTGGCCTAGTTGGCGCCTAAGGGAAGAAAAAATATTTTTGCCTTTGGTGGACAAAGTTAAAAGTTATGGTTTTAAGATAGAAAATTTATTACCTAAGGAGGCACCAGTCGGTTGGTTAAATAATCGCGGTTCCTATATATATCATCGGCCGGACCAACGGCTGGCCCGGGAAATATGGGTGTTTAGGAAATAAAGTTAATTTGTGATTTTTATATGGAGATGGAGGATTGAAAGAGCTGCACAACGAGGGGTTGTTAATTTGCTGTTTTTTATCTGATTCTGCTATACTTAATCAAAGTGAATAGAAGAGTCCTTGGTTTAGGGGATTCTTTTTTGCTTATTTAAAAAACCTTATGATTTTTTATAAAAACCAATTAAATATAGAATTAATCGACTTGCATATACATATTGGCGGCGCTGTGGCGCCTCATATTATGTGGGAGTTGGTCCATCAACAAGGTTTAAAATTGCCCGTCAAGAATTATTGGGATTTTTGGAAGTTGATTACAGCCAGTGATGAAACAGTGCAAAATTTAGAAGAATATGTGGATATTATGCATCAATGGACCGAGAAAATACAATCTAGTCCGGTAGCTATGGAGCGTTGTGTTTATGCTATTATTGCCAAAGAATATCGTTCGTCCAATATTAATCAAATTGAGCTTAGATTTAATCCAATGAAACGCAATAATGGCGGACAAATGGATTTAGATCATATTATTCAGTCCAGTCTTAATGGTATGTACCGAGCCAGTTTGGATTTTGGTGTTAAAGCAGGTTTAATGTTTTGTTTAGCTAGAGAATTTTCTTTTGAATTAAATGAAATTATAGTTAAAAAAGCGCTTAAGTATCAAAAGTGGGGAGTAATTGGTATTGATATCGCCGGTCCAGAGAAAAAAACTTTTGAACAAGAACCAGACTTTAAAAAATATATTGAACTTTTTAATACAGCTAAACAAGCTGGTTTAGGTATAACTGTGCACACTGGTGAAACCGATGCCACTGGTCCGGATAGTGTGCGCCAGGTTTTGCGTGATATTAAACCACAACGCATTGGCCATGGTATTCAGGCGGCCAAGGATGAAAGTTTGCTTAAAGAATTAGCGTCCGCCGGCACAGTTTTGGAATTATGTCCTTCCTCTAATTTGCAAACTCGGGCTATAAAAGATTGGTCGGAGTTTAAAGATATTGTAAATAAGTTTAAAGAATTTGGTGTAAAATACACGATCAACACTGACGGGCCTTATTTGCTTAATAGCAATATGAAAAAAGAAATAGAAATAATGTTAAATAATAACATTATGACCAAAGATGAACTTAGAGACAGCTTTGATTTAGCCCGGCAAGTTAGTTTTATTAAATAAAGTATTTGAAACCAGCCACTACTGTAAAACGGCCTTTATCAGGCTGGTTTTGTTGTTGATCGCGGAAGTGGGAATAGTAATTATGGTTGTGGGCCGTGCAAGCCGAATTAGCAATGATATTATTCAGCTTAATTCCGGCCTTAGTTAATTGTTGTTTGGCCAGATTGATTAAATCAATATGTATTAAACCATCAGCTTGTTTATTAAGAAACGGTTGCCAGGTTTTATCAGCACTTTGTTTTACAGACTCATAGGCATAGCAACAAGTTTGAATAGCCGGGCTAATTATAGCCAGTAGATTTTTAGGTTGGCTGTTTAGATTATTTTGTAAATAAGCAGCTGTTTTAGGAATTATGTTTAAGTTTAAACCTTGCCAACCAGCGTGAATCAAGCCTAGGGATTTATTTTGGGGATCAACAAGAATAATTACTAAACAGTCAGCCACCACCGTAAATAAGTAAAGACCAGGTTGGCTGGTAACCAAAGCGTCGGCTGTTAAATCATAATCCGGCGTTAACATATTACGCCCTAGGTCGTTATTAGTGAGCCTGATGATTTTATCTTTATGTTCTAATTGACTAGTGGCACAATTTTTTATATCAATACCTAATTTTTGGCAAAAGTTTTGGCGGTTTTGTCTAACTAGTTTAGTTGACCCGAATTTAAACGACATAGTGCCGTCGGAAATTTGAGAAAAGCCATATAAGAAATCTTTCGGTAAATTTACAGACATTGGTTGGTTGTTAAACACTGAATCTAAAGTGACAAACGTCGCCATCTTGAAGCTGGTAATCTTTGCCTTCTAAACGAAATTTACCTTGGTCTTTAGCGCCATTTTCGCCACCACAATTTACAAAATCTTGATAACTTATAACTTCAGCTCGAATAAAGCCCTGTTCAAAATCACTGTGAATTACGCCGGCGGCTTGGGGTGCTTTATGGCCTTGGACTATAGTCCAAGCGCGCGACTCCAGGGGTCCGGAAGTAAAAAAGGTAATTAACTTAAGTAATTGATAACTGGCGGTAATAAGTTTATGTAAGCCGGTTTCGGTTAGCTTAAGTTCTTGTTGGTATAAAACTGCTTCGTCAGCCGATAGTTCTGTTAATTCAGATTCTATTTTTGCCGAAATGCCAATAGCTGGTGACAGGGTGGTTTTAAGCGGTTGGTTAATATCTTTTTCAGCTACGTTAAAAACATAGAGCAACGGTTTAGCTGACAATAAAGGCAGTTCTTTTAAGAACGTTACATCATCATCAGTTAAAGACAAAGTTCTGATAGATTGACCAGTTTTTAAATGACTGGCGAATTTTTCTAGGATGTCTATGTGTTTTTGGCAAGTTTTATCAGCGCCGGTTTTAAGTTTTGGTCGTAGGGCTGCCAGTCTTTTTTCTACAGTTGATAAATCAGCCATAACAAGTTCCAAGTTTATAACAGTGGCATCGGACTCGGGGTTAACTTCATTGTGGACATGGATAATATTACTGTCTTTAAAATCCCTGACTACTTGAATAATAGCATCTACTTCTCGAATAGTGGCTAAAAATTGGTTACCCAAACCTTCGCCTTGATGAGCATTTTTAACCAGACCAGCTATATCCACGAATTCAATAGTGGTTGGTACGGTTTTGGCTGACTTGGATAGTTCTGTTAGTTTGGTTAGCCGTGCGTCCGGTACTGCCACTACACCAACATTAGGATCAATAGTGGCAAAAGGATAATTTTCAATGGTTACTTGTTTGCGGGTTAAGGCTTTGAATAAAGTGGATTTGCCGACATTAGGCAGTCCCACAATGCCGATTTGAAAAGACATAAAGCTCTAGAATTAAGAATCAAGCATAAAGAATTAGGAAAAATCCGTAATGTAAGGATTTATAATTTTTAAGTCTATTCCACTTTACCTTAATTAATTCATTTGGCAAGCGCTCTGCCAGCTTCTATACTAGATAGATATGTGGCGCGTCGTTTTAGACACTAATGTTTTAATAAACGCTGATAAGGGTGAATTTAGCTACCCGAAGCGTATTTTGGATTTGGTTTTACAGGGTGCCCTGGAAGCTGTTATTACGTCTCAGGTCTGGCGGGAGAATCGATTATTGGTGGACAGATTAGTTAAAGATGAAAGGTTAAAAGGCGATATACAAGATTTTTTAATAATGGCCGAACAAGTAGAGCCGAGCCGGGTGCAGGTGCCAATTGAAGATAAAGAGGATCTTAAATTATTAGCAGCGGCTAAGGGTGGTCGAGCTAATTTTTTAATAACCGAAGATAGGCATTTGTTGGATTTAGGAAATTTTAATGGTTTTGATATTTTAACGCCGGAACAATTTTGGTCGCGTTGGGAGCAAACGGGTGGAGGAGATTCTTGGAATAGTTGGATTAAAAATATAATAAGTAATTAATTATTATGTCTAGAGAATCTTTAAATTTTTTTAAAGACAGCGTTATAAGAACTGTAGAAAAATCAGCTATTAATTTGCCTAAGTTTAAGGAGGAGTTTGATAAAAAGGGATTTAAAGGCGTTGGGCATTATCTTTTGGAAGCTGTGAATGTACGGATTGATTATACCAAAGAAGCGGACCCTTCTTTTTCTGGCCTGCGACAAAAATTACAAAAAGAGCCAGGATTGATTATTGGTAATCATCCTGGGTATATTGAAATTCCCGCTATTTTAAATACTTTAGACAGGGAAGATGTTAAGTTTATGGTGACCCAGCATTTATATGAACATTTTGTTAGGCAATTTGGTGAGCAATATTTTGTGCCCAATGCTAAAAATATTTCGGAATTAAAACCAGTTTTGCAAACAGTAAAGAGTCATATTAAGACCGGGGGAGCAGTAATGATATTTCCTTCTGGTGGCGGTGAACAAAATATTGCTCAACCGGAATTTAAGAGTGGTTTTAGATTTTTTTTACAACAACTGCCCCAGGAAGCCATGGTTTATTCTTTTTATACCGACCCGGAACAGTCTCGGCAATTGGTTAAAGAATGTTTGCCTGATTTTGCCGGGTTATCTTCTGATGTTTTAACCAAGGGTCTATTTAATATTAATCGTTTTTCAGAAACTAAAACCGTTAAAATAGACGAAAGTTATAGGCCGGTCGGTGATTGGCAAGAAGTTTTAAGAAATAATAAAACCGACGGCAAAAATAACGTTTTGAGTGAATATTTTTTAAGTCAGTTTGTTATTTAATTCCTAGTTCTTTGCGCCGGGCTTCGACTTCGTCCAGTATTTTTTTACGCATACGGATATTTTTCGGTGTTATTTCCACCAATTCATCAACGCCAATGTATTCCAAAGCGTCTTCTAAGTCCATATCTTTGGGCTTGTTAAAATGTTCAGCTGAACCGTCGCCTTTGGAACGCATATTGGAAAGTTGTTTGGTTTTACAAACATTGACTCGTAGGTCTTTTTCTCTGGAGTGTTGGCCAACGACTTGTCCTTTGTATACTTTAACAGCCGAACCAATAAATAAAATACCTCGATCTTGCACATTAAGCAGTCCGTAAAGATTGGTTAAACCAGTTTCGTGGGCTACTAAGGAGCCTTGTTCTCGGGGACGCCAGTTGCCTGGATCGGGCTGATAATCGTAGAATAAACTGTTCATTATCCCAAGACCTCTAGTATCAGTTATAAATTCACTACGATAACCCAACAAACCTTTGGTAGGGATAATAAATTCCAATAAAGCTAAATTATTATCTACTTTCATTTCTTTAAGTTCACCGCGCCGGGCGCCTAGTTTTTGTATAACTACTCCGGCAAAATCTTCTGGTACTTCAATAAACAATTGTTCAAAAGGGGTTAAGGTAACTCCGTCGATTACCTTGTTGATTACTTGCGGTTGAGAAACTTGCAGTTCATAGCCTTCTCGCCTTAATCTTTCTAAAAGTATGGCCAAGTGTAGTTCGCCGCGGCCAGCTACACTCCACAGACCGGCTTGAATTTCTTCCACCCGTAAAGCCACGTCGGTTTCTAACTCTTTAAATAAACGTTCTTTAATTTGCCTAGAAGTTGTAAATTGTCCTTCTTGGCCAGCTAAGGGAGAATCATTAATCATTACTGACAATTTAACAGTCGGTTCTTCCACGCTGAGCAGGGGAAGACTTAGAGGTTGTTCACTATCGGCGATGGTTTCGCCAATGGTTATGTCGGGTATGCCGGCTAAAGCGATAATATCGCCGGCTTGAGCTTGAGGGGTTTCTAAACGTTCCAAGCCTTCAAAAGTCATTAAAGAGAGCAAGCGATATTTTTTTATGTCGCCGGTGCGGTTAATATGAGCCACCGTGTCATTGGCTTTAACAGTACCTTGCCAAACTCGGCCAGTGGCTACTCGCCCTTTAAATGGATCGGCGCTTAAACTAGTAATTAAAATTTGTAAAGGTTTATTAATATCGCCTTGGGGGGCTGGTATGTGTTGAACGATTGATTCAAAAACCGGTAAAATATCGGTCATTTTATTAAGATCGGCCGTAAGGCCGGCTTTACCTTGTTTGGCCGCCGCATAAATTACCGGAAAATCCAAAGAAGCGTCATCGGCACCCAGCTCCACGAATAAATCAAAAGTTTTATTTAAGGCGTAATCGGGTCGGGCATCCGGTTTATCTATTTTGTTTATAACAACCAATATTTTTAATTTCATTTCCAAAGCGCGCCTTAAAACAAACCTGGTTTGGGGCATGGGGCCTTCTTTGGCGTCCACCAATAATAAACAACCGTCAACTAGAGTAAGTACCCGTTCTACCTCGCCACCGAAATCGGCGTGGCCGGGCGTATCAACGATGTTTATTTTATAATCACCCCATTGGACGGAAGCATTTTTAGAAAAAATAGTAATACCACGTTCTTTTTCCAGTTCGTTGCTATCCATTATTAAATCAGCCTGCTGTAAGTCTTTTTTTAACTTAGTGCTGGTTTGCCTAAGCAGGGAATCTACTAAAGTGGTTTTGCCGTGGTCCACGTGAGCAATAATAGCTACGTTTCTTATTTTGGTTTCGGTCATAATAATTTAAGGAGTGAATTTACTTAACAAAAAATCCTCGTTCGACGAAGAAAGAGGATAGCCTCTTAACTTTAGGATAATAATGGTTTAAAGTGTTTTTGTCAATTGGTTAAAGTGTTTTTTTAAATAAAACACCCCCCTTTAGCTCTAAGCTAAAAGGGGGTGAGTTTTGAGTTGTGCTTTACCAGCGATTTTGACGTGGAGCAGAGTTGCCACCACCAAAACCACCGCGATTAAAACCGCCGCTGCGAGGCGGGCGAGGAGCCAAAGGCCTGGCTTCGTTCACAGTTAAAGTTCGACCTTCGAACTCTTTACCATGAAACATGTCAATTGCGGCCTGAGCTTCTTCATCAGTGGACATTTCCACAAAACCAAAACCTTTGGAACGGCCGGACATCTTGTCGATGATAACGGTGGCCGAGGCAACGGTGCCGGCTTGTGCGAAATGATCTTGCAAAGCAGCGTCAGTGGTGCTGTAAGGCAAACCACCAACGTATAATTTCTTCGCCATTTTGAGAATATACAAAAAATCAATAAACGTGTAAGGCGACCTATTCTCCTTTCCAATCCTCAAGCTTAACGCTTGCTCCTTTAAATTAAAGGATAATTTAAGAAACTGGCGAAGAACTCTTACATCTAGGTAAGAGTCTAGTATATTTTTTATATTTAGTCAAGTCTTAAGCTAACTTTACTTTAACCAATTGCTTAAATTACTCCACAAAGTTATAGCGCTAAACAGGCCGAAGAATAGGAAAATTATTATAATAATAAGTTGGCGCCACATTTTGGGACGTAGAATTTTTGGCAATAATTTGTGGTTCATCCAATTTACTAAACCAACATGAATAAACATAGCTACAGCGTTTATAACCGCGCCGATAATTATTAAAGTTTTTGGTTCGTAAATATTAAATAAGAATAAAATAATACCGAAAATAATTTGTGCCCATAAAAAATTGTAGTATATTTTTCCCAAAGGAAATTGGTTTTGATTATTTAATTTTTTTAGCGCCAAATTTTCCGCCATAATTCTGGAAGTGGAATCTAAAACTCCCAATTGGGTTTGCCAGAGCATTATGCTAATAACTAACAGGAAAATAGTACCGACAATAGGCGAGATAAGTTGTCCGATAATTCGTCCTTCATTTAAAATAAATTTAATACCTTGCAAATTGCCGGCTAGATTATAAGTGGTGCTGTAACTTAAAATCATTAACAAACAAATACCCAAAAAACCTAAAAACCAAAAGACTAAAAAGTGTTCCAAATTTATTCGTCGCCACCAAGTTTTAAAATTTTTAAGATTTCCTTCGGTTAAATCAAAATCTTGGCCAGTTAATTTAATGGTTGGTTGTGGGCTTTTGTTGTGGAACAGGCCGGAAATTTTTTGAGCATAATAGCCCATACCATAGCCTTTTTCCCGAATGTAAATTGATTGAGTTAAATTAAGGTTGCCACCAGCACCGGCGTAAGCAAAAGCAGCTAAGAAAGTGGCTAAGCTTAAACCTTCAGGTAGCCAGTTATAGCCCTGGCCTTGGCCAACCAAACCCTGAGCCAAAGCCAGCCAGTCAGTGGACCTGGAAACAATAATTGCTAAAATAATAATAAAGGGTAAACCAATAAAAATTATGGTTTTGGTTATTCTTTCCATTAACCCGTAAACAGTTCGGCCCGAACTTATTAATACGCCAATAATAAGTAGGAATAATATGGCCAGCCATTTAAAATCTGTTAAACCAATTACTTGGGCGAAAACTTGAGCTGAGGCGGCCACGATGCCCGGCAAACCAAAACCTAAAAAAGTGGAAGCAATAAACCACCACGGACTAAAAGGCCAGATTTTTTTTAAACCAACAAAAACGCTTTCACCCTTAATAAGAGCGTAGCGTTCTATTTCCATGTTAATAAAAAATTGAAAAGTAATACCTAGCAAAGCCCCCCAGGCTATACCCAAGCCAACGTTACTGGCCAAATAGGGCCAGAGAATAACTTCACCCGAACCAAAACCTAGGGCCAATAAAATAAAACTTGGGCCGATTAATTTTTTTAAAGGTAAAGCGACAGGCAAAGGTTGTGTCATATTAAGGGATAAAGATTAGGATTGGTAAAAGGAATTAGCGCTAAGGTAACAGCTTGTTGGTAATAAGTTGCGCGGTCTATTAAATTGTTGGTTAAAATGCCCACCGCGCCGTTTTGTTGTTTAGAATTGGTTTGGCCAAATACTTGATCATCGGCTTCGCCCAGTTCTAAACCTTGTTTTATTAGAGTGGCTATTTGAGGTGGTAAATAAAAACTAGCCGTGCGAGCTTGGCCAGTTTGACCAGTTTTATTTTGAATAACTATCCAAGCAAAAGCTTCTAAACCAATTTCTTTTTGTTCCACACCACCTTCTAAACCGACCCAGTAATCAGCTTGAGGCTTAACCAGTTTAGCTTGGTTAAGACGATTAATAGCGCCCTGTTTAGTTTCTTGATCGTTTAGGGGTTGGTTGCTAACGCCCGAAGGTACGGTTAGGCCGGTAAAAATAAATTGGTTACCAGGCAACATTAAAGTAAAAGCTTTTTTAACAGCTTCAATTTTAACTGGATTTTCTGAGGCGATTATAATAATAGGCATAGTTTTTACCTTAATACTATAACATAAGAGGTAATTGACATATAATTTAGCTGTCGGTATTATACGGTAGCATCAGAGCTTTAAATTTATCCTTAGGAGAGGTGCGAGAGTCCTGCCGGCAGGCAGGGGTTTAAAAATAAATGAAAGGAGGCGTGGCCGAGTGGTTTAAGGCGACGGTCTTGAAAACCGTTATACCCAAAAGGTATCAGAGGTTCGAATCCTCTCGCCTCCGCCATTAAAATTAAATATATTACGGAAGGGTGGCCGAGTGGCTTAAGGCAACAGGTTGCTAACCTGTGACCCCGTAAGGGGTCTCATGGGTTCGAATCCCATCCCTTCCGCCATAACAAAAACGCTCATTTAAACAAACAAGTGGGCTGTTTTGTTATTTTTGGTTGATTTGGTGGGATTCGAAGGGTACAATAAAAAGGTAAACTGCTTTACGTTTTTATTGACCCGGGCTTTGGAGGAGAAATACAGCTTACGTTGAAGGCGTTGCTATATTTCGGGGGAAAAGGAATCCCATCCCTTCCGCCAAGAGAACACCTTAGTACTTTTAAGGGTAAAATATTCTCATAAGTTAAATAAAATTATTTATTATTTTTAATATTAATAATATGCAAAATGATAAAGATATCCCTACTATAGATTGTATTATTATTGACGAGCTAAGTTTAGAGACATATAAAGTTGAATTAATGTGTCCAAGTGGTAAGAAGCATACACATGGATTAAACAAGGATGAGATAGAGATGAAAAGCCATAGAGGAGATCATTGTTCGTATTGTAAAGATGGTTATTATTTATATTTAAGAAACGAAGAAGTCTTAAAATGGAATCAACACAAACAAAATAATAAATAATTTTATCTCATGCAAGTTCCCAGAAGAAAACCAGGTAAATATACCCATTTAAAGCCCGATCCTTGTATTACCCAAGAAAAGTTTAATGAGCTTAAAGCAAAGTTGGCTAAATTAAAAATAAGCCAACCCCAAGCAGCCGAAGAAGTTAAACGTTTGGCGGCTATGGGAGATTTTTCCGAAAATGCTGGTTATATTATGGCTAAAGGGCGCTTAAGAAGTATTAATCAAAGAATGTTGGAATTGTCCGAGCAATTAAAAAAAGCTCAAGTAATTAAAGTGGTTAAAAATGTATCTAAAATTCAATTAGGTCATAAGGTAACTATAGTTGTGGCTGGCCAGCAAAAAACTTATCTTATTTTAGGTTCAGCCGAAACTAATCCTGGCCAAGGAACCATTTCTCACAATTCACCCATTGGTCTGGCTTTAATGGGGCGCCAGGTGGGGGATAAGGTAATTTATCAGGCTGGCGCTCAGGATATTGAATGCCAGATAATAAAAATAGAATAAGAGTAGTTAATTATAAGTTGTTGTGTTTATTATTTTTTAAAAAAATAGTATTATAATACTACTGATTAATATTAAACATTTTATTTTATGGACAAAAAAACTCAGCAAGAATTTAAAATTATGGGCCAGGATTTGGTGGCCACGGTAAAAAAGTTGATTAAAGAGGGAAATGTGCGTCGGATTATCGTAAAAAACGAAAAAGATAAAATTATGTTGGAAATTCCGGTTACCGTAGCGGTAATTGGTACGGTATTTTTGCCGGTACTGGCAGCTTTGGGTACTTTGTCAGCCTTGTTAACCAAGTGCACTATTGTCGTGGAGAGAAAAAAGTAGTTTTATGATTAAGGCAATTATTTTTGATTGGTTTGGGGTTTGTACCACAGAAAATTGGGCTGATTGTTTAGCTAGAGAATTATCAGCTAAGCTTAAAATAGATGACGGGGTTATTCGTTCTGAATTTAAAAAAGTCTTACAACCTTTTGCCGCTGCCGAATTAACGGATCGGGAATTTTTGCAAAAGTTTTTAGCCACTTTGGACCCCAACGGCCAAGTGGATGATTATTTGTATTTGTTTAATACTATACCCCAGGTAAATTGGTCTGTTTTACAATTAGCTGGCGAGTTAAAGAAAAAATATAAGGTTTATTTGTTGTCTAATAATTTCGGTCCGGTTTTTCCTAATTATCAGATTAAAGTTAATTTTCGAGAGTATTTTAACGAATTATTTTTGTCACATCAATTAAAAGTCAGTAAAACCAATCCCAAAGTTTGGGATTTGGTGTTGGCCAAGATTCCTTTTTTACCAGCCGAGATTTTGTTTATAGATAACAAACAAAAATATTTGGCTTTAGCCACAGAGAGAGGTTTGTCCACAATTTTGTTTAAAGATGCTCAGCAGTTGCGGGAGGCTATAAATAGTTTATCTTTAATTACCCCTTAGCTACGGTTAAACCCCAAACTTCCAGTGCACCGGCCTGTTTTAAAACTTTAGCCCCAGCGTTCAGAGTGGCGCCGGAGGTGTAAACATCATCCACTAGTATATAAATTTTGCCACTTGGTTGAGCCTGATCTGTTAAACAAAAAGCTTCAGTCAAATTCGTTTGTCGCCAATAATTAGTCAGCCGACTTTGTTTAGGAGTAGGCCGTTGCCTTATTAAAGTTGTTTCAAACGGCAAATTGGTCAGCTGGGCCAGTTGGCGAGCCATTAACTCCGCTTGATTAAAGCCGCGTTGCCGTTGCTTTCTTTTAGCTAAAGGGATGGGCGTTATAAACCAACTGGTTAAAGGTACTTGGTGCCAAGGTGGTGGTAGTTGATAGTTAAATAAAGTGGCTACTAAAAATTGACTTAAAATGTCATTAATTTCCCAAACCCCTTCGTATTTAAAAGTTTTAATTAATTGTTTTATTAAGGGGTGGGCGTAGTTTTGGGCCGGCCATAAGCCATTTAAGTAAAGGGTATCTTTTTGGCACTTAGCACAAAATTGGCCCAGTAGACTGGGTTTATGGCAGTTGGGGCATTTAAGTTGTTTTGTGAAACTAAGCTTGGTTAAACAAGTTGGGCAAGCGTAAGTGCCATGTTGGCGGCAACCTAAACAAAGCTTAGGAAATAAAGCTTGTTTTATAAAGTTCCAGCCTCCTTGGAACCAATGGTACATAGAATTAAGAATAAGAGCTTAGCTTTTACCTCACGTACACGGGATGATTGCTAAGGCAACTAAAATTTATTAAACCCCAAATTTTAAATCCTAATATCTAAATAATACTCAAATCCTAATTACTAATTTTGGGTATTGGGATTTATTTAGGATTTAGATATTAAATTTTAGGATTTTAAGTATGTATTTTTGGATTTTTAATTCAGTTTCAGCTGTCCTTTGACCACGCTTAGTTTTATTTTTTCTTTAAGTTTATTTTTAAGCAATAAATCGCTTAACTGGTTTTCCAATTGATTTTGTAATAAACGTTTTATACCACGGGCGCCTTGGTCGGGTGACCAAGCTAATTTAGCAATTTGTCTGGAAGTTTTAAGATCAAGTTCAATTTGACTGGGGATTTTTTGGGTGGTTAATCGCTGATTAAAATCGGCTATTTGCAGTTTAACGATTTTGGCTAAATCTTTTTCGCTTAGAGGATTAAAAACAATAATATCATCCAGCCGGTTTAATAATTCAGGATTAAAAAACTGTTTAACCGAGGCCATTAACTTATCTTTAGTTTCCTGCAGTCGGGTTTGCTTAATTTGTTTAGTGTGGGAATTATCTTGAGCAGTAAAACCCAGTTTAGCTTGTTGGGTTAGTTCTTTTAGGCCAAGGTTAGAAGTTAAGATAATAATGGAATTTTTAAAATTAACCTGTTTACCGCCAGCGTCGGTTAAATGTCCTTCGTCCATAATTTGCAAAAGTAAATTAAAAACATCAGGATGGGCTTTTTCTATTTCATCAAATAATACCACACTAAAAGGCCGGCGTTTTACTCGGTCGGTTAATTTGTTACCGTCTTTGTAGCCAACATAGCCGGCTGGCGCGCCAATCAGTTTAGCCATGTTAAAAGATTCGCCAAATTCCGACATATCCAACCTAATTAGGGAAGCGGGATCTTGAAAAACTATTTCAGTTAGTAATTTGGCTAGTTCGGTTTTACCCACACCCGAAGGACCCAAGAACAAAAAAGAGCCAATGGGACGGCCTGGATTATTAAGTCCTAGGCGACTACGTTTAATAGCTTTACTAACCGCTAAAACAGCTTCAGTTTGACCAATAAGTTTTTGGTTAAGGGTTTTTTCTAAAGCACTAAGTTCAGTTTTTGTTTGATTGGTTAATTCCGTTAAAGGTACGCCGGTAATAAAAGATACGGTGGTGGCAATTTGTGTCCGGCCGATAATCGGTAGAGCTTTGGCGGAAGGCTTGGCAGTAGTTTGAAGTTTACTTAAGTTCTGATTTAAGATTTTTAGGGTTTGTTTGTGTTTTTTAGCCAATTCAAAGTCTTCTTGGGCAATAGCTGTTTCTTTAGCTTGATTGGTTTTTTTGATTTTGTCTTGCAGATCTTTAATTTTAATTAAGACTGGCGGTACGGGTTTTTTGTTTTTGCAGCGCGAAGCGGCCTCGTCGATTAAATCTATGGCTTTGTCGGGGAAAAATTTTTCCGGTAAATATCTTTGAGAATATTCTACAGCTGCTTCCAAGGCCTGGTCGCTTATTATAACGCCATGGAATTTTTCGTAGTTGGTTTTTAAACCTTGCAGTACGGCCAAAGTTTCCGTTGGCGTAGGTTCGGCAATTTGCACGACTTGAAAACGCCTCTCTAAAGCGGCATCGGTTTCGATATTTTTTTTGTATTCTTCTTGGGTGGTGGCGCCAATACAGCGGATTAAACCTTTGGCCAGGGCCGGTTTAATTAAATTCGCCAAATCCAAAGAGCCAGGCGCTGAGCCTGTGCCAACGATGGTGTGTATTTCGTCGATAAAAAGGATTATCTCTGGATGATTTTTAAGTTCTTCTAGAATTTGTTTTAAACGGCCTTCAAATTCACCGCGATACATAGTGCCAGCCACCACCAGACCCAAATCCAAGGATAGGATTCTTTTATCCAGCAGCCAGTTGGGCACGTCGTTATGGTTAATGCGTTTGGCCAGTCCTTCTACAATAGCGGTTTTACCAACGCCGGGATCGCCCAATAACAACGGATTGTTTTTGGTGCGTCTGGAGAGAATGTTTATTAGTCGGTCAATTTCTTTGTGCCGGCCGATGACCGGATCAATTTTATTTTGCGTTTCTAGATTGGTTAAATCCAAGCAAAAAAAGTCCAAAGCTGGTGTAGCATTACTGGAAGCATCGGTTTCTTTTTCGGTTGTTAAATTGTCGGTTAATTCGGCAAAACGTCCGGCACCCTTAAGGGCTTGATGCAAATTATCTTTTAGATTTTTAGTATCTAGTTCGATTTCTTGCCACAGGGCATTTATTTCTTGTTCCGGGGCGGAAATTAAAGCGAGCAGTAAATGTTCGGTGCCGATATAACGATGTTTGTTGCGCCAGGCAATTAAAACAGATTGTTCAATTATTTTTTTAACAGCTGGCGACAAACCTTTATTTAATATTTCCAAAAGTTCTTCAGATTTTGGTTGTGCTTTTTGGTTGACAGCCTCTATGTCAGCCGGGCTAGCATCAGTTTCCAATATTTTAGAAGTTTTAGTCTGGTTTTGATATTTGTTAACCAATTCCGCGGCCAAAGAGCCTTGTTCTAAAGTTAAAGCCAGTAGTAAATCTTTAATATCTATTTGTCCGCGGCCGTCTTTTTGAGCTTCGGCTTTAGCCTGAACCAGAATTTTTTGATAATGGGAAGTTAATTTGGAAAAAAGATCTAACATAATTAATATAAAAATTTAAAATCTTAAATCCTAATATCTAAATAATAACCAAATTCTAAAATTTAACAATTGGGTATTGGGATTTATTTGGGTTTTAGGCATTAGGATTTTGGATTTATTAGGGCTGCTGTTTTATTTTTTAAAATTTTTATCTACTAGACGCTTTTTAACAAAGAGATAATTTTAGGTCATTTGTTTAAGGGCTTTAATCCTAGCCTCAATCGGTGGGTGAGTGGCCAAAAGTTTCATAAATTTTTTGCCAGTAAACGGGGCAGCCAAATAAAGATGTTGGGTAGCTGGCGAAACTTTGGTTAAAGGAGTAGTGTCGTTGGCAATTTTATTAAGGGCGTTGGCCAAGCCTTCGGGATATCTGGTCATTAGGGCAGCGGAAGCATCGGCTAAGAATTCTCGTTTTCTGGAAATAGCCAGCTTAATAAGCTGAGCAATTAAAGGAGATAGCACTGCTAGGATTAATCCCAGTATCATAATCAGTCCACCGCCTTGGCGATTGTTGTTGCTGCTACGGCGGGAACCGAATAAATGCGAACGCAGTAAAATATCAGACATAATAGCAATTAAACCAACTAAGACAATTACCAAGGTGGCCAATCTAATGTCAAAGTTTTTTATGTGGGAAAGTTCGTGAGCCAAGACGCCTTCTAGTTCTTCGTTAGTTAGTTTGGTTAAAGCGCCTTGAGTTACGGCTAGGGAAGCATGTTTAGGATCCCGGCCGGCGGCAAAAGCGTTTATGGCTCCTTCGGGCATAACATATACTTTGGGCATGGGCAGGCCTTGGCTTAGGCATAAGTTTTCTACCAAACGCCATAAGTAAGGATTGTCTTGTTTGGTGGTAATTTTGGCGCCAGCTAATCCTAAGGCCACTTTGTCACCACCGTAGTAGCCGACTAAAGTCATAATTATGGCAATTAAACCGGCTAAACTAAGCAAACCTACAACATCGCCATAGTAATAGCCAAAGGCGTAGCCCAAGGCTAAAATGACGCCAAAAAATAATATCAGCAAAAGCCAGGTTTTTCGTTTGTTGGAGGTAATTTGGTTATACATATCGAAATTCGTTAGTCGCTGCCTGGCTACTCGTAATCTTTATTTATGGTTGGTAGTTAGCGAGTAGCGATTAACGTTTAGAATTTTACTTCCACATTTTCTTTTTCCACCTCATCAGCGGCAAAAAATTCTCGTTTGTTAAATTTAAAAACATTACCCACTAAATTGGAAGGAAAGGTTTCTAAGGCTGTATTAAGATCGCGAACCAGTCCGTTATAAAAGCGCCGGGCAGCCTGGATTTTATTTTCTGTATCGCTTAGTTCATCCTGCAATTGTAAAAAATTAACACTAGCTTTTAATTCCGGATAACTTTCGGCTACGGCAAATAAACTTTTTAAAGCCTGACTTAGTTGATTTTCGGCCGCTTGTACTTCACCTATGGTACCGGCCGACAAGGCAGCGGTTCTGGCTTTAGTAACTTCGGTAAAAACACTGGCTTCATGGCTGGCATAACCCTTAACCGTATTTACTAAGTTAGGTATTAAATCATGGCGCCTTTTTAATTGGACATCTATGTCGCTCCAACCCTCCTCACTACGGTTTTTAAGAGTGACTAGGCGATTATAAGTGCCGACTAGCCAAAAAATTATTATAGCCACAGCGGCTAATATTATCCACAGTAGGGAAGACATAAAATTATCTTATTTAATGATAAAGTTTAAATATATTGTAGCATTCATTTTAGCGGTTTAAATAGGAAAAATCAACTGTTAATAGATAGAAGTTGGAAGTTGAAATATAAAATAAAACTATAAACCATTATGTCACTGCGAGTCGATCCGCCAACTGGCGGAGAAGACGTGGCAGGCTAGATTGCTTGATCTGTGGCTCACAATGATTAAAGAGTAACTAAGCCATAACAATTTATTTGTCATTGCGAGGAGGCCTTAAGGCCGACGTGGTAATTGGGGACCCAGAGATTGCTTCGGTCGTTTTACTCTCTCGTAATGACAATGAGGGTGAATGGTTCGCAATGATGGTTCTGTATGTTATCACAACAGACTTTGCCTACGCGGGACGATTACTAAAGCAATCAGAATTAGGAATTTTGTAAGAGATTACCAAAAACCTCCAAGTTTCCCCAGAGGTTTTTGTTTTCGGTTTTTGTTTGATGGGTTTATTGTATGTTCAACACTTCCACCCTGGAGGCAGTAAAGGTGGTTTGGCCTTTAATATTAGTAGCCGAAACTACAGTTACTTGGTCGCCTGTTTTAACATCGTCCAAAGTTACGGTTTCCTGTTTGAACAAGTTGGCTACATTGCCATCCTCGGGTAAAACTTTAGGAATAGTCCGTTTAACAATTTGAGTTTCTTCGTTAGT
Organism: Patescibacteria group bacterium; assembly: GCA_018817715.1. Classification (NCBI taxonomy): domain Bacteria; species Patescibacteria group bacterium. The sequence continues at coordinate 184,019 of JAHITT010000001.1, read as the reverse complement.
AGTTACTGTTAAACTGGTATCAGCAGTTAAATAATTAACTACTGGTTTAGCCAAAACAGTTAATTCGTTTTCGCCAACAGTTGTAACTTCACCGACATAAGAAAAGACTTCTTCTGGCATAGGTAGGCTGTCACCGGCTTGCTCACCAGTTTGTTCACTGTTAGCTGGTGTGTTTTCGGTGCCAGTTTGATTACTGGTTAAATAATAACCCAAAGCCAAAAGGATAATGGCTACCACCACTACCACCACCATTATTAAAGTGGTGTTGCGCTTAGGGGCCGGCGCATTAGGTGTGAATTCATTCATAGGCGTAATCTATTAGTTGGCCCAAGCTGATTTTAGATTAATCAGTCAGGCTAAATTAAATTAATAAGATATCTATATTTTACTAAGTATTGGCTAAAGATGTCAAAGGTTTAAGTTCGGGTCTGGAATTTAGAATAGAAAAAATAGATTTTAGTTCCAATATTTTAACCCTTTAATTCTATTTTTATTTGAGTTGCTTTCCTTTTGATAATATGCTATAATTCAGTTATCTTAACCCTTAAAAAATAAAATTTATGATCAGGGGGAATAAGCTATTTTCAATCGCCGCCATTACTTTAAGTATAGCGGTCGGTGTTTTTTTATTATTGGATACAGTTAAGGCCGCGCCGTTATTTGTTCCGCCAACTATTTCGGCCACAGTTACCAGTTCTACCAGTGTTAGGATAAACGTTTCCAATATACACGAAAATACCGATTACATGTATTTGTATAAAAATGGTTCTTACTATTCTACTATTTGGTCATATAAAGATGTTACGGGTTTACCTTGTGGCCAGCATTCTTTTAGGGTATTAGCCGAAGATGTTTACGGTACTACTGGTTATTCCAATACTGTTTATGCCACGCCAGCTACTTGCCCCACTATGACTGGCCCTTCCTTGTCTGGCTCGGCTGGCGGACAAACTAGCATTAATTTGGCTTGGAACGATCCCAATACCAACGAGCAGGGTTACAAAGTGTATAATCCGCCTTACAATACGCCGATTGCTACCCTAGGTGCTAATACTACTTCTTATACGGTTAGCGGTCTTTTATGTGGCACCAGTTATTCCTATTATGTACAGGCTTATAACACTACTACTGGTCAGGTAGCTTCTTCTAATTCAGTTAGCCCTAGTACCAGTGTTTGTCCGGATAACTCACCGCCCAATGCTGCGCCCTCTAATTTGATAATGAATAATATAGCTACCACTTCAGTTGGTTTAACTTGGAACGATAATGCTACTAACGAAGATGGTTATTATGTGTGGCGTGAAGGTGGCGCTAAAATTTCTTTAAGTGCTGGTAGTACTAGTTATACTTATTCTGGTTTAACTTGTGGTACTTTTTATACTTTCAATGTTTCTGCTTATAAGCATTACATTAACGTGGTTTATAAAGATAGTATCTGGCTTAAAGCTTTAGGGTGGTTAGGTATTCTTAATGTTGCTCGAGCCGTGCCACAGGATATTTATGTAGAAACTAGTGCGGCCACTGTATCTGGTTCTACAGCCAGTTGTGATCAATCGCCACCTTATATAAGTTCTTGGTCGCCTAACCCTTCTACTATTGGTAATAGTATGACGGTCAGCATAAGTTATGCTGACAACATAGCAGTTTCTCAAGTTTTAGGTTGTGCTTCGCAGTACGGCAGTATTTGTACGCCTAGTACTACCGTAGCTAATCCTTGGTCTTTTACTTCCACCGGAGCCGACACAGTTACTTGTACTAAAGCTAAGGACATAGGTGGCGTGTGGAGTAGTACAGAGTGTAAACATTATTATTTAGCTCCGGCGCCGGCTAACAGCGTAACCGCTACGGCTTATGGCTCAACTATTCAGATTAGTTGGTTTACCGGTTCTGGTTCTTATCCTTTGAATTTTGCTGTTTACCGTAATGGTTCTTATGTTGGGGCGGTTTCTAGGGGCAGTACTTATGAATCTTCTTTTTCTTTAAACGATGCTAGCTGTCCGGCCGCTGGCAATTATACTTATACTGTTGTCTCTAGCGTACCGGCTCATAGTTATACTTCTAGCGCCACTAGCAATTCAGTTTATAAACCAAATTGTGATACCACGGCTCCTACCGGTTATGTAAACATAAGTGGCGGCTGGGATACTACACCAACAACCTCTAACAGCGTAGCAATTAGCTGTTCAGATTCAGGTAGCGGTTGTGCCAGTTATAAAATTTTTGCCAACACAGCTGGTTGTAGTGGTACTCCAGTGTCTACTGGTACTGGTTCCAATGGTAGCGCTACTGTTACTTTAAGCAGTGGTGATGGCCCTAAATATGTTAGTACTGAGGTAAAAGATAATGTTGGTTTAACTGCTTGTGCTAGTGACAGTATTTTTTTAGATACTACACCGCCGGTTGTTACAGCAGCTATAAACAATGGGGCGGCTACGACTTCTAGTCAAAATGTCACTTTGAATATGACTTGTTCGGATAATAGTTATTCTGGTGGTGGGGTAGCTTATTTACCTTTTGGTAAAACTTACGCCTTGGCTGGGCAATTATTATCTTGGTTGGGTTTAATTTCCGAAGCCAGAGCCGCGGCCGCTCCGCCTAATGGTATAGTGGGGTGTCAGCAGTATAAAGTTTTTACCAATAGTTCTTGTTTGGGTACAGCCGTAGCTTCTAATTATGGCGCTTTGGATGGTCCCAGTGCGGTTTCCATAACTTTGCCCGGCACGGGTACCCAATATGCCAGCGTGGAATATATGGACGGGGCTGGTAATTCTTCTTGTGCCTCGGATAGTATAACTGTAGGTGCCGCACCTACAACTTGTAGTAGCGTTACAGTTACTAATGCTAACTCCGACGCTGATGCTGGTTATACCAATGTTTCACCAATGACTTTCCAGTGTAATGGTTCTGTAGGTGCTACTTATTATAATCACTATATTTATTTTAATGGTGTTTATAAATACTCCAGTACTGCCGGCGCCTCTAATAGCATTTCGGCAAGTTATGGGGAAGGTAGTTATGTAGATGCTGTAGGGGCTTGTAATACAGTTGGTTGTAGTTCTACCACTTCGGGCGCAGTATTTTATAAAACAAGTTCGCCTAGTGTTTCTGGCACTCCTACACCTAGTGGCTGGACTGATGGCAATGTTGATGTGGCTTTAAATGCTTCGTCTGATATTAAAGACGCTCGGTATTCTATCGGGAGTAATAGTCTTAATGCTACCTGTACTTCGGGCGGTAGTTTATATTATTCTGGTGGTAGTCGGGTTATTTGGGCTTTAACTTATTCTGCTAACGGTTCTTTGTATTTGTGCGGTCGGGATAGGGCAGGCAATACAGCTACAGCCACGGTGAATATTACTAATATAGATAAAGTCGCGCCCATAAAGAGCACTGTAAAAGCTGGTTCTTCTGGTAATTTGCAAGTTGCCACTTCGACTTCTTCTAATGCTCCGGCTTTTGAAGTGTATCTTAGTGATAGTTTGTCTGGCGTTTCAAACGCGACTTGTCTTTTAAAAAATCCAACTCTTGGTAATAAATTAGGTAGTTGTAGTTGTGACGCTACTAAATGTTGGGGGAGCTATGCTTATGGTGATAATAATGGTAGTAGTCATAGTTTTTCAATAGATGTTGTTGATAATGCTGGAAATTCTACGACGCTTAATCAGACTTTCCAAGTTAATAATCAAGCACCTACTGTAGTAATTCCTAAAAATATTGTTGAAATCCAGTAATATTGTAAAAATCTTTAAAAATCCCTGCTATTTAAATAGCAGGGATTTGAGTTTTGTCTAATATTAGCCTAAATAGGGTAGTATTGGTTCCATAGGGATTGACAAATTGGCTATTTGGCTGTATAATGCAATGTTAAACAATAAAAAATCAATTAAAATATAAATGACAGTCGAAATAAATATAAATTAAAAAAGTCTGTCATCCTGAATGAAGCGTAAGCGCAGTGAAGGATCTAAATTACCTAAGACTTTAAAAACAAATAATATGTCATCCTGATCACCCGAAGGGTGAGAAGGACCTCAAAAAACCAACATTGTTGTTTTAAGAAAGAATATTACTCCTCCCCTTAGTCCGCCGGCTGGCGGAAAGGGGAGGTTAGGAGGGGTTAATAACTCTCCCTAACTAATTCTCAATCTTCTTTCTTAAAATAACAATTTCTAAAACAGTAAATTAAAAAATTAATAACAATAAATAAAAGGTGACAAAAATGAAACGCTTAGTAATAGCAGTATTCGTATTGTTGTTCGCTGGCGTTATAAACGCTCAGTGGACACAAGTAACGCATGGTGACAATCTTTGGATAGAAGAAGTCGCTTTTGCCGATTCATTAAACGGTACAGCCACTGCCAGCGGTTTTGGTTTTTACCACACTACTAATGGCGGCCAAACCTGGCAGTTAAAGGCAACCTGGGATTTAATCTGGCTGTCTTCCCGCGGGGTAACCTTCATAGACAACAAAATAGGTTGGATAACAACTTATCAAGGTCCTTATCAGGGTTACTTTTACAAAACTACTGATGCTGGTGTTAATTGGCAAAAAGTAGATAACGGCACAACCGACGGTAAAGCTCATCGTACATTTTGGTTTAATACTCAAGTCGGCTTTGCATGTGGTGGTAACAACGCTTCCTTTTTCTGGTCAGATTCCGTTAGTGCTAAGGGCTTGTTCTGGAAAACTACTAACGGTGGATTAACTTGGACATACAAAGAAGTTGGTAAACCTAAAGGCGGTTGGCAAGAAATATGGATGCTTTCTACTGGTAGAGGATTCTTATCAAATGGTTATGAATTGTATGTTACCAGTGATATGGGTGAAACCTGGCAAGAATATGGTTTTTCTTATCATCCAGAAGAACTGATTAAACAAATTCATTTTTTTAATGATACCGAAGGATTGCTTTTTTCTTCTAGAACTGAACTTGGCAAAAGTAATACTTGGGTATACAGAACTACCAACGGTGGGCAAACTTGGCAAGTAATATCAGAAATTTCTTTGCTAACGATTTCTCTTACTAAGCCCGTATATGTTGTTGATTCTAATAATATAGTTATGGTTGGTCAATATTTTAATCACGACACCAGGGAAGCTAATATGCGTATTCTAAGAAGTCTGGACGGCGGTAAAACTTGGTTTTTGGAACAGAAATTAGGTTATAACGATCTTATTTATAGCTTAACCAAGAATGGTAATACTTATTGGGGCGGCGGTTTACAAATGTGGCGCTGCGATAACGTAAAGCCTTACTTTACTGAAACAATTTCTGATTCCATAGCTTACGCTGATTCACAGTATTCTCAAGCTTTGCAAGTAGTAGACCCAGATGGCGACCAAGTTACCTTATCAATTATTGAAGGACCTTCGTTCTTAACAATTGATAATTGTTGTGTAGTTGGAATGCCTAGCAGTCAAGATACCGGTAACTATATTGTTAAGGTATTAGCTTCAGACGGTAAGGGTGGTACAGATACTTTAAGTTACAACTTGAAGGTTGATAAAACTACTGGGGTAGAAGTTATTGAAGGTATTCCTGTTGAATATCAGTTAGTTCAAAATTATCCCAACCCGTTTAATCCTTCAACCAAGATTAGATATTCCATACCAAAATCTTCTAATGTTACTCTGACAATATATAATATACTCGGTCAGCAGGTTACAGTTTTGGTAAACGAATATCAGTCAGTCGGGAACTATGAATATAGTTTTACTGCTGAAAATCTAGCCAGCGGTACCTACATCTACCGCTTGGTTGCAGGCAACTATGTCAGCACCAAAAAAATGGTGTACGTAAAATAAAAATATAGTTCTCAAAATAATGTCTAGGTAAAAATGCAAAATAGCGATGTTTCTTCTAGTGTTTAGGTGTTAATTCTTATACAGTACTCATAATCCAGTACTCAAGAATTAACACCTTATTTTTTTACTTAAATAAAAATATCTTAGGTAAAGTCTAAGATATTTGGATAGGCCGATGATTGCTAAATTGACTATTAGATTTTTAAGGCAGTGGTTTTAGTGTGTTAATTAATCTATACTATACTTTTTCTTTTTCAGATTTGTCCAATAGTCGTTGTCGGCTATGTCAATAAATCTATAGCCATATTTATTAGAGAAACAATATTCGGTATAAACCTTGAGTTTTTCCAATTTTTTTCTATTTATTTCGGGGGTAAAATATCTTAATGCTTCAAGCATTATATTTTTTTCTTCCAAGTTGGGTTCGCCTTGGCTTACAAAATGTAAGTCGAATCTATTGTTATTTATCTCCAATTTTTTGATACCAGTTTCTGGATTAATAGTTGGGGTAGCTATTGATTGATTTTCTAAATTAGCATGACTTCCTTTAACTTGTTCAATAACCGTAGAGCCATCACCATCTGATATTATAGTTCCAGAATAATTTGGCTCCCAATGCTCTCTTATTTCTACGAAATAATTATTTTTACCTTCTGGTAGATTGTTAACAAAATTTATTACTTCTTCTAAGCTTATATTTCTGCATCTCTGAATTTTTAAACCCCCATTATTTTTGGGTACACAACGTACTAAGAATTTTTCAACACCCCATTTATTTTCTGGTATGTAGGAGATAGCTTCTTCTAATGAAGAATGGGTTCCGGTAGTAGCATAGGTGGGCAATCTATATTTTTTTAAACGATCTTGTTTTTCCTCGTTTTCTTTTAATAATTTTTCAGTTTGTTTAGGATCTATTAAACTGTCTTTCTGTTGGGCTAGAAGCCAATCGTACATTCCCGGATTATTGGGTGCGGATTTTTCTAAGTTGTCCATAAAGTTATGGTTAATTGATAAATTATAGCATTAATCTATCAATTTGACAATATTAGGCAAAAAGTATAATCTTTTAAAAAAGTTATTTAAAATATAAGGAGTTTATATGGAAAAAGGATTATTAGTTTCTTTAGAGGGGCAAGATGCCTCTGGTAAGTCAGAAATACTAAAGCTTCTTTTGCGAGAATTAGATAATCGTAAGGTGCCGGTGGTAGTTGTATCAGAATTTTCTTCTAATGTTTTAGGTAATTTTATAAAGAAAATTCTTGGGGAAAATAAATTTTTTAGATTAAATACATGTGGACCAAGTGCTCTTACAGAAACAATGTATGTTATCTCTGATCTTTATTCTCAAGATGAACTGGAGATAGGTCCAGCCTTAAAAGAGGGGAAGGTTATTATTAAGGAAAGGCATATTGATTCAATATTTGCTTGCCAGATTCCTAAAATTATTGATGATTATCCTGGCAGTAATCCGGAGTATTTATTTAAATGGCTTGAACAATCTCTAAAAAAATTAAGGAGACCTAATTTAACTTTCTTTTTGGATGTAAAGAAAGAAATTTTAAAAAATAGAATTGTTGGTAGAGGAGAGGAGGTTTCCGCGGTGGATTTAAGGGTTTTTCAAAAAAGACAAAACATATATAATAAACTGGCTTTAAAGAACCGAGGTCGTTGGTTAAATATCAAAAATAATGGTAGGCCAATGGAGTCAGTAAAAGAAATAAGCGATATAATTATTGATAAATTTAAATTATTTAAAGGACAGATATAAATCTGTCCTTAATTTATTTTGTAAAAATTTTAAATTAAAAGGCTCCTTTAGGGGAGCCTTATGTTAGCTGATTGAGATAATTTTTAACTTTTTAATTTTTCCATTAATTACCCCTTCATAAGTATCATCGATAGAGTGATTAATTAATAATTTAGCCATAGGGGATATATAGGAGATTTTTTTGTTGTTTTTTTCTGCGGGTTCATTTTCTTCTAGTAGCATATAACTACTAATAGTATAAGAAAATTCTTCATCGTTAATTAAACAGACAACTGTTTTTCCTATACTAACTTTATCATTAGATTTGGTTGGTGTTATGATTTTTGATTTGTTTCTTATATTGGTCAGTTGTTTTAAATGACTAGACACCATATGCATTTGGCGCATACCTTCTTCATAATCAAAATTATCATGCCAGGTATCAGCGCCACTCTCACAACTTTCACCAATTTTTTCACCAATCTTTTTAATTTCTTCTAATATTTCTAGTATTTTTTTTTCCAGATTAATTAGATCTAGTTTTAAAAAATAGTAAAACATATAACCCCCTTAAATAATAATGGTAGCACTATCGCCGTTGTTTATTTTTTCTAGTGCCTTATTATATCCCGGTAGATTTTTAATATGAATTGTGTCAATTTCTACTATTTCGAAGTTGTTGTTAATTATTTTATTAGAGAACTTTTTTTTGATTGCCTCTAGTGATACACCTATGAAATAAGGGCCAATCTTTTTTCCTGTATTTACTAAAGTAATTACCGCTCCAATATTTTTATTATTCATTTTTACTCCTTAAAATTTTTTTTAATATTTGTTTTGTTTCTTTTGATATGTATAGTTTATTTATATCTCCCGAACCCACCCATTTATAATCCGTATGCTCTTTACTAAGTTTTATCTTTATTTTTTTATCATTGATTAATTTTACCAAAAAATTTATTTGAGTAGTTTCCCTTATTTCATTATTTTTATTAATTTTATAATCAAATATCGAAAAAGGATTTAAGCAGGATATAGATAAACTTGTTTCTTCTTTAAATTCTCTTTGCATAGCCTGTATAGTTGTTTCGCCGAGTTCTTTTTTACCCGAAGGAATTTCCCATAGGTTAGGAAATATTTTTTCTTTAAAAGATCTTTGTACTAATAAAACCTTATTTTTTTTAAGCAATAGACCAGCAACAACGATACGCTGAATTATGTTTTTTTTTCTAGTCATATAGATAATAAAACTTAGGACATTTTTTGTAGATCCCGATAATTATGTAGTACTTTTTTAAAACCGTCAATATACTGACCTATAATTTTTTTATCAGAAGGGTTAACCCAAATTGATAATTTTATAGCTTGTTTATAGAATTTTTCAGCATTGGGAAATTGTTCAGGTTTATACATTGTTTTATTGGGATACAATTGGGGAAATAATAAATGAGGGTTTTGTAGTAATGGTAGTTTATTAAGAGGGCATGTTGAATTAGGTAAATCGAATTCTGTTAAACCTTCTGCTTGTAAGGCGTTATATAATGTATTGATTGGAATATTACCGAGTTGGTTAGCTTGATATCGCCAGACTAAAGCATACCAACTAGGCAATACATTTTTTGGTATTATTGGTGGTTGCAAAGCTTTATATTTTTTTAAACTATTAATTAGTTTTGTGGCATAGCGTCTTTTTATAGATAACCATTTATCTAAATTCTGTAAATGGTAATCAGCTATAGCAATTGCTAAGGGATGAGCTCTAAATTTAAGACCCATACCAGTAACTGAAAATTTATAAAGTGGATGAGTTGACGGAATTTCTTGCTTGCATCGTTTGTTATAGTGCCCTAACAATAAGGCACGGTAATAGAATTCAGGATTATTTGTAGTAAAAATTCCACCCTCGCCACCAGTTATTATTTTTTGTCCTTGTAAACTCCAAGCCGACATATTACCCCAACTACCAACTTTTTTATTGTTTATACTAGCCCCATGAGCGTGGGAGCAGTCTTCTAATAAGAGTAACTTATTTTTTTCAGCTATTTTTTTGATCTCTTCCATTTGGGCGGGGATTCCCCACATATGAGTTACAACAATCGCTTTTGTCTTACTAGTTATTAAGTTTTTAATTTCTTTTGGATTAATATTACCGTTTTCGTCACAGTCGGCTAATATCGGTGTAGCACCAGTAAATAATAATGGACTGACGGTAGCAAAAAAGGTATACGCCGGGCATATAACTTCGTCTCCTTTTCCTAAACCCGCTGCTACATACATAGTATAGATTGAGGTTGTACCCGAATTACCGACTAAGGCGTATTTTAGGTTGTGATATTCAGCAAAACGATTTTCAAATTTTTCAAAAATTCCAGAACGATTATAAATTGAAATAGTTTCTTTGGTTTGTTTTTTTACAATTTGTAATATCTCTTTATTTATTATCGGCCAATTAAAGTTGCTTTTATTTTTAATTATTGGTCGCCCGCCAAGTAGAGCTAAAATAGAGTTATTTTTCATAATAGATTAAGATATAAAATATTTATGAGGATCAATGTATTTGCCAGTTATGTTTGATTCGTAAGCTGCTTCGATTAACGCCATATGTTGTATATGGTAGTTATTTCCTTGAAAGTTTTTGTCTTCACCTTTGATTACTTTAGCGAAGTAATCAATCTGATCAGAAAAGGCAGAGGGCCACGAGTTTTCCCTTAACAATTTTTCTAGACTTTTACCATCAGAGGAAAATCTTTCAAGTCGACCCCGTTCTAATTCAATTATACCGCGAGTGCCTACTACTCGAAATATTTCGTTTTTGGGCGGGACCACTCTGGAAATGAAAAGGTTTCCCCAAATTTCTTGTTTGTCGAATTTCATAGTTAAAGAGGCTGTGTCCTCGGCATCATAGTCGCAGTTTTCTTTAGCTGTAGCTGACATTTCTGCAAATATTTTATCAGGCATACCAAAATACCATATTATTAGGTCAATCATGTGATAACCCATATCAATTAAGCATCCTCCGCCAGCTAATTTTTTTTGACCTCGCCAACCACCATCTGGGTCGGGAGTAAAAAAGGTGTAGCGACCTTCAAAAAAAGAAATTTTACCTATTTTATTTACTAGTTGTAAAAAAGTTGTAAATATAGGATTAAACCTCCTTTGTACGGTAGTTAAAATATGGACACCGTTATTATTAGCCGATTCAACAATTTTTTTGGCAGATTTTAGATCAATAGCAAAGGGTTTTTCTTTAATGATATTTATTTTATGTTTTATAGCAGATTCAACTATTGTTTGGTATGCATAATGAGGTACTGATACAAGAATGAAATCGAGTTTTTCATTATTTAACATCTTTTCTGAGTCACTATAGCCAGGTACTTTGTATTTTTGGGATATTTTTTCAACGATTTCTGAGTTAATATCACAAACTGAAATTAACTCAGCTTCCCTGGAACCAATTATACCTGGTACATGATCTTCCAAACTCTGTTTACCTAGACCAATAACCGCTACTCTCATTTTTTTATTATTTATTCTCATAAAGTTACTATTAATATTTAAAAATAATAAAAGGATATTGTTTATGATATCAGAAAAATACTCTTAGTTAATTACCCAAGAGTATTTAGTAATTAATATTTTCATGGTGATTTTATAGTAATTCAGCCTTAAGACGCCTAACGCCGGCCGAGGAAGCTTCTTCTTTGGTTATTTTATAAGTACCCAACTCACCGGTAGCGGTAACATGCGGACCGCCGCAAATTTCTTTGGAAAAATTACCAACTGAATAAACTTTTACTCTAGCGCCGTATTTATTTTCAAATACGCCAGTGGCTCCTAAAGTTTTGGCTTCATCTAAAGTCATTTCTTTACAAACAACCGGCAGGTTTAATTTTATCTGCTCATTAACTATGGTTTCTACTTGGTTTATTTGCTCTGGTGTTATTTTATTAGGATAAGAAAAATCCAAGCGCAATCTTTGGGGTGTAATATTAGAACCTTTTTGTTGGATTTGTGGATCTAAAACTTGTTTTAAAGCTTGCAGAGTTAAGTGAGTAGCGGTGTGCAGGCGAGTGGTTAATTCACCGTGATCAGCTAAACCACCTTGAAATTTGCCTATGGAGGCGGTGCGGGAATTATCTTGATGCTCTTTAAGTAATTTATAAAAAGTTTCTTTGTCTACTTTAAAGCCTTGTTCAGTGGCAATTTCTTCCGTCATTTCAATAGGAAAGCCGTGGCTGGCGAATAAGTTAAAAGCGTCCTGGCCGGTTATCGTATTATTAGTAATGGTGATTTTTTTAAATTCGTTCAGTCCTTTATTAATGGTTGTTAAAAATTTAGTTTCTTCTTTGGAAATTTCTTTTATCAAAGAGTCTTGGCGGTCTTTAAGTTCGGGAAAATCGTTGGCGTAAACGTTGATAAAAGTTTTGATTAATTTATCGGTAAAAGGCTCATTAAGGCCGATTAAGTTAGCGTAGCGTACGGCTCGGCGGATTAGCCGGCGGGTAAAATAGCCTTGGTCTTTATTACTGGGTAAAACATTGTCGTTCAGCAAAAAAGTTACAGCCCTTAAATGATCTAAAATTACTCTAAAAGATTTAGCGGTAATTTCGTCTTGCTTATAAGTGTGCTTGCTTAGTTTTTCTAAGATTGTTAAAGCTTCTTTAAAAACATCTAATTTAAAAATGTCCGGTTGGTTGTTAGCGGCCGCTGTAATTCTTTCCAAACCGCCGCCGAAGTCAATATTTTTTTGCGGTAAGGGGGCAAACCCGTTTGGAGTTTTTGCATATTGCATAAAAACACTGTTACCAATTTCCATAAACCGGCCACAGTCGCAATTAGGGTGGCAAGGTTTATTTTGCCAAGCTGAGTTTTCGTGCAGTTTTAAATCAGCACCAAAATCCCAAAAAATTTCTGAATCTGGCCCGCCTAGTTCGCCGACTGGCATATTTTGTGGTTGACCAGCCCGGGACCACCAATTCTTACTATCATCATAAAAAAATATTCGGCCGTCTTTTAGACCTTCTGTTTCTGGATTAAGCACGGTTAAAGCGGTTAGTCCGACAGTGGCAAATTCATTTTTCCATAAATCGGCCGCTTCGGTATCTTGGTCAATTTTAAGGTTAGGGTCGCCGCGAAAAATTGTAACATATAAACGCTCGGGATTAAGTTTTATATGATTAACCAAAAAATCAAAAACAAAATGAATTTGTTCTTTTTTAAAATAATCTCCCAAACTCCAATTACCCAACATTTCAAAAAAGGTTGTGTGTCGATTGTCACCGACTTCGTCGATATCTTGAGTGCGAAAACATTTTTGTGAATTAACCAAGCGACTGCCTAAAGGATGTTTAGTGCCCATTAGGTAGGGGATTATTGGTTGCATGCCGGCCGAGGTAAATAAGGTGGAAGGATCGTTGTCTGGTACTAGCGGTGCCGAAGGCACAACAGCATGTTGTTGTTGCTTAAAATAATTTAAATAAGCTTGGCGGACAGAACTGACAGAAGTCATAAAATAGTTGCTGTAATTTTAGCTAAGATATTGTCAATTTTATTATTCAACAGGCCTTTTGTCAATTTGTTTTTAGTTATTTTTTAATCAAAAAAGTCTCTGATGGAGCAGAGACTTTGAAGGAAAATTAGATGAACTAATTAGATTTTTTGCTTAAACCCTTAATACAACGAGTACAAAGTTTTTGCCTTTTACCATCTACTACTTTGCTTTGCAAATTAATATGTTGGCGCTTAAGGGTTGGTATATTGGAGTGACTGCGCGACAAGGCTTTTAAATAGCCGCGGGCGCACTTATCGCAAGTTCTAGCCATAAAATGATTGAAATTAGCTTAAATTTAAGTTATAGTATTACTTACCAAGACAGTTTTAAAACTAGCTTAGTATAGCATTATTAGTTTATTCGTCAAGTTATATGTCCAGTTTAGAAATGGTTTTTTTCTTAATAGTTATTATCCCGTCAGCTATTTTACATGAATACGCTCACGCTTGGATGGCCGATCGTTTGGGCGACCCGACACCGCGTTTAGCTGGCCGATTAACTATTAATCCAGTGCCCCATATTGATCCTTGGGGAACTTTGTTTTTACCTTTTTTGCTGTTTTTTGTGTCGGGCGGTGGTTTTTTGTTTGCTTATGCCAAGCCGGTACCTTTTAATCCTTTGGCTTTACGGGCGCAAAAGTGGGGCAGTGCTTTAGTGGGTGGGGCTGGTCCGGTAATTAATCTACTGGTGGCTTTTGTTTTAGGTTTGGTAGTTCAGTTAGTTAATTTGGGTAGTTTGACTAATTTTTTAACTATTGTTATTTACGCTAATATTTTATTGGCCGTATTTAATTTAGTGCCTATTCCGCCTTTGGATGGTTCCAAAATTTTGTATGTTTTATTACCGGATAAATGGTATGGTTTTAAATTGTGGTTGGAAAAATACGGTATTTTTGTTTTGTTTTTCTTTATTTTATTCCTGTTTGATTGGTTAAGGCCGATTATGGAATTTTTGCTTCAATTGGCTGTGGCACCGGGTAGTTTATTTTAAAAATTTTAAAGAAGTTATAAATAAAATTGGACTTGTGAGCTTATTTAAGGCTTGACTTGACGTTCGGCTTAATACTTGTTACACTCCGAGCCGTATATAAATAGTTGGGTGGAGCTGTTTTTTTATCTTTTAAAGGTTAATCCTTAAGGCTCCAAAAAGTATTATAAATTTATGCCTACGATAAATCAGTTATTGCGTAAAGGTCGCAAGACTTTACCTAAAAAATCCAAAACTCCAGCCTTGGAATCTATTTTTAATGTCCAAAGGCGCAAGCGTACTTATTTATCTAAGGGTAGCGCTTTTAAAAGAGGGGTTTGCGTTAAGGTAACTACTACGACACCAAAAAAACCTAACTCAGCTTTGCGGAAAATCGCCCGTGTTCGCCTGTCTAATGGTATGGAAGTAACCGCTTATATTCCGGGCGTGGGGCATAATTTACAAGAGCACTCTATTGTTTTAATCCGGGGTGGCCGAGTAAAAGATTTACCAGGTGTTCGTTATCATATTGTTAGGGGAGTTTATGATACTTCGGGAGTAGAAAACAGAAAACAAGGTCGTTCTTTATACGGCGTTAAAAAACCTAAATCCTAAGCTTAAGATTATTTATGAGAGGCAAAAAGCAAGCAATTAAAAGAGTAATTGAACCAGATCCTAAATACGGCAGTGTAGTGTTGGCCAAGTTTATAAATCATTTGATGGAACGCGGTAAAAAAACCGTAGCCAGAAAAATAATGTATGAAGCTTTGGCGGAAATGGAAAAAAAGACCAAACAGCCACCTTTGGATTTGTTTGATGAGGCTATGAAGAACGTTTCTCCTCAAGTAGAAGTAAAAAGCCGCCGAGTAGGTGGGGCTAATTATCAAGTGCCCATTGAAGTTCGGGGAGATCGCAAGCAAACTTTGGCCATGCGTTGGATAATTACTGCTACTCGAGCCAAAAAGGGCCGCCCGACACATTTAAAATTGGCCGAGGAATTAATGGCGGCTGCTAACAATGAAGGTGATGCCATTAAGAAAAAACAGGATGTGCATCGTATGGCCGAAGCCAACCGTGCTTTTGCTCATTTTGCTTAAGATGGGTAGTTCGTTAATCGTTATTGGTTATTTTTTATAATAAACTTACTGCCCAAAGCGGTTAGGCCTTGGGTGAAGACTTTTAATTTTTGATTTATCTATTATGGCTCGTGAATACAGTTTGGATAAAGTACGTAATATAGGGGTAATTGCTCATATTGATGCTGGTAAAACAACCGTTTCCGAGCGTATTTTGTTTTATACTGGCAAAAAACATAAAATTGGCGAAGTTCATGAAGGTGAAGCTACTATGGATTGGATGGAACAAGAAAGAGAAAGAGGTATTACTATAACCGCCGCCGCTACCACTTGTTTTTGGAAAGGGCATCAAATTAATTTAATAGATACACCGGGTCATATTGATTTTACTGTGGAAGTTAAACGTAGTATGCGCGTTTTAGATGGTGGTGTAGTGGTTTTTGATGGTGTAGCTGGTGTAGAGCCACAATCGGAAACTAATTGGCGCTATGCTGATGAATACAAAGTGCCACGTTTGGCCTTTATAAACAAAATGGATCGTATGGGTGCTGATTTTTATGCTGATGTTGCTTCCATTCACGAACGTTTAACTAAAAGTGCTTTTCCAGTTCAATTACCAATTGGCGCGGCCGAAACTTTTACTGGCATTATAGATTTACTTACTCGTCAAGCAGTTATTTATAAAGATGATATGGGTAAAGAATGGGAAGAGATAGCCGTGCCCGAAGACATGAAAGACAAAGTGGAAGAATATCGCCATAAATTAATTGAAGCCATAGCCGAGCATGATGATAAATTATTAAGCGTTTATTTAGAAGGCAAAGAAATTCCAGTAGCCGATTTAAAAAAGGTTTTACGGCAGGCTTGTATTGCTAATAAAATCGTGCCGATATTTTGTGGTTCAGCTTTAAAAAATAAAGGTGTTCAATTTTTGTTGGATGGGGTTATAGATTATTTGCCATCACCTTTGGAAGTGCCGCCGATTAAAGGACTTAAACCTGGTACAGAAGAAGAGGTTAAGCGTGGCACAGATGACAAAGAATCTTTTTCTGCTTTGGCTTTTAAAATCGCCGCCGATCCTTTTATAGGTAAGCTGGCCTTTTTTAGGGTTTATTCTGGTACTTTAAAGTCTGGTTCTTATGTTTTGAATTCAACCAATGGTGAACGAGAAAGAATTAGTCGGATTGTCCGTTTGCATGCCAATAGTCGCGAAGATGTGCAAGAGGTTTATGCTGGTGACATAGTGGCGGCGGTTGGTTTAAAAGTTACAACCACTGGTAATACTTTGTGCGATGAAGCTAATCCAGTAATTTTAGAATCCATTACTTTTCCTGAGCCAGTTATTTCTTTGGCTATTGAGCCTAAGACTAAAGTTGATCAGGAAAAAATGGGCATAGCTTTGCAGAAGTTAGCCGAAGAAGATCCAACTTTCCGGGTACGCAGCGATGAAGAAACAGGTCAGTTAATTATTTGGGGAATGGGTGAATTACATTTAGATGTGATTGTTGATAGAATGAGACGCGAGTTTAAGGTGGAGGCTAATGTTGGTCGTCCCCAGGTGGCTTATAAAGAAACTATTACTAAAATCGCTCAGGCGGAAGGTAAATATATCCGTCAATCTGGTGGCCATGGTCAATATGGTCATTGTTGGGTAAGGGTAGAGCCGAATGAAACTGGTAAAGGTTTTGAATTTATTGATGAAGTTAGAGGCGGTGTGATTCCTCGTGAATTTATCCCAGCTATCCAAAAAGGTATTAAAGAAGCTTTAGAAAATGGTATTTTGGCCGGTTATCCAGTGGTCGATATTAAGGCGGCTGTTTACGATGGTAGTTATCATGATGTGGACTCTTCCGAAGCGGCTTTTAAAATTGCTGGTTCTATGGCTTTTCAGTCGGCTTTTAGGCAAGCTACTCCGGTTATTTTAGAACCGATTATGAAAATAGAAGTTGTTATGCCGGAAAATTTTATGGGTGATGTAATTGGTGATTTAAATTCCAAACGAGGTCAAATATTAGAAATGCGTGATCGAACTAACGCCAAAGTGGTGGATGCTCTGGTGCCTTTATCGGAAATGTTCGGCTATGCCACTAATCTTCGGTCAATGACCCAAGGCCGTGGTTCTAATACTATGGAGTTTGATCATTACGCTGAAGTGCCTCGGCACGTAGCCGAAACCATAATCGGCGATAAAGCTAAGAGTTAATTTATGTCAGAGGTTTTGGATTGGCAACGTTTAGCTGCATTACTAGGACCAGTCAGTGATAAAGTGGTGGTAATATTACCATCTGGTCAAACTTTAATTCTGACTTCTTTGGAACATTATGAGGCTTTAGTAAAAGGTAAAAAAAATCTTGATTCGTTACCTATTAAAAATTCTTTAGCACCTTCAGCTACTAAGAAGCGCGGTCGGCCACCTAAAAGTAAACCAGTCGAACCAATTGCTTTACCGCAGTCTAAATTAGGTGAGGTGGAGGAAATAGGTGGTTTAGTTGGCGGGTTAAGTAATGATGACGAGTATTACCCCGAACCAATCTAAAGGTCCTTAAGGGGGGACTTGCTAAAGTTTTAAAGTCGTGCTAGAGTAAGCAAGCTACTAAATTATTAAATATTTTTTTTAGATATTATTTTTGGCTAAACTTAGCGCCTGTTAATCTAATAAAACAGGATAAGTTAGGGCCGTAAAGGAGTTAATCAATATGGCAGACAAATTTGACCGTTCTAAACCGCATATTAATATCGGTACTATCGGTCACGTTGACCACGGCAAAACTACTTTGACCGCGGCTTTGTTGCAGGTACTTAAGTTGGGTGGCCATGCTTCTCAGGACAAGTCAGTCGATCAGATTGACAATGCTCCGGAAGAAAAGGCTCGTGGTATTACTATTAATACCGCTCACGTTGAATACGAATCAGGCAAGAGGCATTACGCTCACGTGGATTGTCCAGGTCACGCTGATTATGTAAAAAACATGATTACTGGTGCGGCCCAGATGGACGGCGCTATTTTAGTTGTGTCGGCGGCTGATGGTCCAATGCCTCAGACTCGCGAGCATATTTTATTGGCTCGTCAGGTAGGTGTGCCTTATATTGTGGTTTTTTTGAATAAAGTTGACATGGTGGATGATAAAGATTTAATTGATTTGGTGGAAGAAGAAGTTAGGGATTTGCTTAAGAAATATGAATTTCCTGGTGATACTACCCCAATTATTCGCGGTAGCGCTTTAAAGGCTTTGGAAGCGGCTAAGGCTGGTAAAGCTGATGATCCTTATGTTCAGTCTATTATGGAATTGGTTAATAAAGTAGATGAATATATTCCCGAGCCAACTCGCGAAGTGGACAAAACTTTCTTAATGCCGATTGAAGATATTTTTTCTATTGAAGGCCGAGGTACGGTGGTAACTGGCCGTATTGAGCGTGGTATTTTAAAGTTGAATGATGAAGTTGAAGTAATTGGTTTAAGAGACACTCAAAAGACTGTGGTGACTGGTATTGAAATGTTTAATAAACAGTTAGATGAGGGGCGAGCTGGTGATAATGCCGGGTTGCTTTTGCGGGGTTTAAAAAAGGACGATGTGGAACGAGGTCAGGTTTTGGCCAAACCAGGTACGGTTACTCCACATACTGAATTTGAAGCTGAGATTTATGTTTTGACTAAAGATGAAGGCGGTCGTCATACACCATTCTTAAAAGGTTATAAGCCTCAGTTTTACATTAGAACAACCGATGTAACAGGTGAAGTTATTTTGCCAGAAGGTACGGAAATGGTTATGCCGGGCGATAAACTTAAAATTAACGTTAAGTTAATTTCACCAGTAGCTTTGGAAGCTACCCAACGTTTTGCCATACGTGAAGGCGGTCGAACCGTCGGCGCTGGTGTGGTATCGGCTATTGTTAAATAATTTATAAAATAGCTCTTTACTTAAAATAAAAGATTTAATTGCGGTATGGTAACTAACACGACAGACAATAAGGTTAATAAACCCGCGTCAGAAGAGGAAAGTAAGTCTAGGGTTCGAATAAAAATTCGAGCTTATGACCATAAAATTATTGATCAAGCCATGCGCACGATTTTGGAAACAGCTCAAAGGACTGGTGCCAGAGTGGTTGGACCAATACCTTTACCAACCGAATTAACGCGTTATACCGTAAATAGTTCCAGTTTTGTTCATAAGAACGCTCGGGAACAATATGAAATGAGAATACATAAGAGGCTTTTGGATATACTGGATCCAACAGCCAAAACCATTGATGGTTTAACCAACCTTAATTTGCCAGCCGGTGTCGATGTTGAGATAAAAATGTAGAATTAATTGGTGACCCTTTAGCTTTGGCCTTGTGTACGGTGTTTTCCCAAGAAAACAAACCTGCAATCGCTAGCTAGCCAATTTAAAAATAAGGGTTATTAGGAGTATAATTACCAACTTAGAAGTTAAATTCACAGCTACTAAATCAGAAAATATTTATGAAACCGTTTACTTATTGGAGCAGTCAGTCAAGTTGGTTATTGTTTTACATTAAGATAAGTTAAGCGGTTTTTTAGTACTTAAAGTATTTATGTCTAAATTGATTCTTGCTCATAAACAGAATATGGAACGTCTCTTTTTACCAGACGGCCAAGCAGTGGCTGTAACTAGGTTAAAAGCTGGGCCTTGTTGGGTTACTCAAATTAAAGAAGATGATAAAGATGGTTACAGAGCGGTTCAGGTCGGTTTTGCCGAAAAGAAGAAAGTTAGCAAACCCTTGCAAGGTCATCTTAAGGCTGTAGGTAAAAATTTAAGGCATTTGCAAGAGTTTGATATTCCGACGGAAACTAATTTAGAAATTGGCCAGGTTTTGGATGTTAATCAGTTTCAATTAGGTGATAAGGTGGCTATAACTGCTAAGGCCAAAGGCTTAGGTTTTCAAGGTGTGGTTAAGCGCCATGGTTTTAAGGGTCATCCTTCTAGTCACGGCCATAAAGATCAATCTCGTATGCCGGGTTCAATCGGTGCTGGTGGAGTGCAACATGTCCGTAAGGGTATGCGCATGGCCGGTCGAATGGGTGGCCAAAAAGTTACTGTTCATAATTTAGAAATTATGGGTGTGGATGCCGCCAATAATGAGTTGTTAGTTAAAGGAGCGGTGCCGGGAGCTTTTAAAGGTTTGGTATCAATTGTAGCTGAGAAATAATATGTCAGACGCAAAAATTTCCATTTTAGATAATAAAGGTAAGTCAGTCGGGGAAGTAAATTTGCCCGAGGCTTTGCAAGCAGTGGTGGTTAAACCATCAGTGGTGCATCAAGTGGTAGTGGCTTATCAAGCTAATCGTCGCGCTGATACGGCTCATACTAAAAATCGTAGCGAAGTTAGAGGTGGTGGTAAAAAACCTTGGAAGCAAAAGGGCACCGGCCGAGCCAGACATGGTTCTATTAGGTCGCCTTTATGGGTGGGTGGTGGTGTAGTTTTTGGCCCACGGAAACAACGAGACCACAGTCAAAGCTTGCCAACTAAATTAAAATCCGCTGCCGCTGTTATGACGGTGAAAGATTATTTATCAGCTGGTCGAGTAACAGTGGTTAAAGCTTGGCCCCAGGCGGATAAAACTAAAGTTTTTGTGGAAATTATTAAAGCCTTAGCTGTGCCCAGAAAAAAGTATTTACTTTTATTGTCGGACAAGGAAAAGGCTTTACGACGCGGTTTTAATAATATTCCTGGTGCCAATATAATGTCAGTAAGGCAATTTAATTCTTATGATGGTATAAAACTACCACATTGGTTAATTTCGGAAGACGCTTTGCAGGAATTAATGACCAGAGTTTTAAAAGCGGTTAAGTAAAATTTTATGGCTTTATTAAAGAAAAAACCTAAAATAAAAACCTTTAGCTTGCCTAAGAAAATAACTAAGGCTCCAGCTGTTTTATTGTTGCCACAAGTTTCGGAAAAAGCTACTCGTTTGCAGTCCCAGGGTCAATACAGTTTTAAAGTGAAACCAGGTGTTTCTAAAATCGTTGTTAAAAAAGCAATTGAATCGGCTCATGGTGTGCGAGTGATAGCGGTTAATGCCCGTAATTTACCACGTAAGACTGTTCGACGTGGTCGTAACATTGGTCAGACTAGGATTCGTCGTATTATGACAGTTCGTTTAGCGCCTGGTCAAACTTTACAAACAACTAAATCTATTTAGTATTTAAGATATGCCAGTTAAGAATTACAAACCAACTACTCCAGGAAGGCGCCATGCCGGTGTTTTGTTGTCGGAAGTTAGTAAGTCAAGGCCACTTAAGAGTTTAACTAAGGGCAAAACTTCTAAGGCCGGACGAAATGCTCAAGGTCGTATTACCGTGCGGCATCGTGGCGGGGGAGCTAAACGATTATTAAGGGAGGTAGATTCTAAGCGTCAAAAATATGATTTGGAAGCTAAAGTAGAGTTGTTGGCCTATGATCCTAATCGGACGGCTAATTTAGCTTTACTTGTTTATAGTGATGGTAGCCGAAGTTATATTTTGGCTCCTACTGGACTTAAAGTTGGTGACAAAATAATGTCATCACAGAAATTTATAGAAATAAAAACTGGTAATCGCTTACCTTTAAAACATATACCAGTCGGGGTTCAGGTGCATGATATTGAATTGACTCCCGGACAGGGCGGCGTAATGGTAAAATCAGCTGGAGCTTGGGCGATTGTTATGTCCAGTGAGACTGGTTTAGTAAGATTAAAGTTGCCTTCAGGGGAAATAAGAGATGTAGCTAATGGTTGCTTGGCAACAGTTGGTCAAGTTGGTAATATAGATCACTCCAATGTTAGATTGGGTAAAGCTGGTCGCAGGCGTCATATGGGTTTTAAACCGACGGTACGAGGTAAGGCTATGAATCCAGTGGATCATCCTCATGGTGGTGGTGAAGGCCATAATCCTATTGGTCTTAAACACCCTAAGACACCTTGGGGTAAACCAGCTTTAGGTGTTAAGACCAGACGGTCAACTAAAGCTTCTAATAGGTTTATTGTTAGTCGTCGTTCTAAGAGGAGACGTTAATAGAATTTTATATGTCTAGAAGTTTAAAAAAAGGACCATTTGTCAATGCCAAACTACTTATTAAATTAGGTAGATTAAAGGTGGGCGATAAGACTATTATAAAAACTTGGTCACGCGATTCAGTTATTACTCCAGAAATGGTCGGTTTTACTATTGGTGTTCATAATGGTCGGATTCATATACCGGTTTTGGTGGTGGAAGATATGGTCGGTCATAAGTTGGGCGAGTTTTCTCCAACCCGTAAATTCACTGGTCACGGTGGTAGGATGGCTAAGGAACAAGCCGCCGCCGCTGCTGTAGCTGCTAAGCCAGTGGCTGCCCCAGTAGTCACTCCTAAGAAATAATTTAGATTTATGGAAGTACAAGCACAATTAAAATTCACCAGATTATCTCCCCGCAAAGTCAAATTAGTAATTGATTTGGTGCGTGGTAAGACTTTGGCGGAGGCCGAGCGTCAGTTAAATAATTTAAGTAAGGGCTCAGCCAAGCCGGTAATTAAATTAATAAAATCAGCGGCCGCTAACGGAAAATCTAATTTAAAATTGGAGCCGTCTGATTGGTGGGTTAAAACTATTCAAGTTAATCAAGGACCTGTTTTAAAGCGTTGGCAACCTAAAGCCATGGGTCGAGCCACGCCTTTAAGACGGCCAACCAGTCACATTAAGGTTGTTTTAAGCGATGTGGCTCCTAAATCAGCTAGTAAAAAATAGATATGGGACAGAAAGTACATCCAAAAATTTTCCGAATGGGAATCTTATATACCTGGAAGTCAAAATGGTTTAACGAACGTGAATACAGTGAGATGGTAGAAGTAGATGTCAGATTAAGACGTTGGTTAAGAAAAAAACTACGTGGCGCGTCAGTGGCTGGTTTAGAAGTGGAAAGAGGTGCTAACAGTTTAACAGTTAATATTCAGACGGCTAAACCGGGTTTAGTGATTGGTCGAGGGGGTGCTGGTGCTGAAGATTTAAAAAAAGAAATGAAAGATAAATTTTTAAAAATTGGTCAAAATTTGCAACTTAATATTCAAGAAGTTACCAATCCCATGTTGTCTCCGGAAATTGTGGCGGAGAATATGGCTTTAGAATTAGAAAAAAGAATGCCTTTTAGAAGGGTAATGAAACAGGCTATTGATCAAGTAATGAAGTCGGGTGCTTTGGGTGTTAAGGTAATGGTCGGCGGTCGTTTGAATGGTGCCGAAATAGCTCGTAGTGAAAAATTAAGCGTTGGTAAGGTGCCCTTACATACTTTACGTGCCGAAGTTGATTACGCTCGCACTACAGCCAAGACGACTTATGGTGTTTTAGGTATAAAGGTTTGGATTAATCGAGGCGAGGGTGGGACAAATTCTATAATGTCAACACCGCCCCATCGTCCATCTTTTGGCCGTCGCGGCCGGTTCAATCGTTAATTAATTAGTTTTTATGTTGATTCCTAAGAAAGTAAAATATCGCAAGCATCATCGAGGCGATCAAATTAAAGGTAAAGCCAGCCAAAAGATTAATTTAAGTTTTGGTAGCTTTGGCCTGAAGTCTTTGGAAGCTAATTGGATAACGTCGCGTCAGATAGAAGCGGCTCGTCGGGCGATTACTGGTAGCCTGCAACGTAAGGGTAAATTATGGATTAGGATTTTTCCGGATAAATCAATTACTGTTAAGGGTAATGAAATACGTATGGGTGGTGGTAAAGGTGCGGTGGATCATTATGTGGCGCCCATTAAGCCTGGTACGATTATGTTTGAGCTTGGTGGTGTAAATGATGAAGAAGCCTCTACAGCTTTTCGGTTGGCCTCTTTTAAATTGCCGGTTAAAACTACTATAGTTAAAAAGGTATAATTTGTATGACTAAACAAACTCCTAAAACAGAAGATAATTTAGATAAAGGGCAATTGGAGCAAAAATTGGCCCAGGCTGTTCAAGAATTAAGGGCTTTGCGTTTGCGGGTGGCTCAACAAGATCTTAAAGATGTTCGTAGTATAAGAAAAATCCGTAAACAGATTGCTCGTTTTAAAACAGCTCAGCAGAAGGGTTAATAAATAATTGGTATTATATGATTTTAGTTAAGACAAATAAAATTAAACGTAGCTTAGAAGGCTTGGTGGTATCGGCTAAAACCGATAAAACTCGGGTGGTTAAGGTGGAAAGAGTGGTTGTTCATCCTAAATATGGTAAACGGATTCGTTTAAGCCAACGTTATCATGCGCATGATGAAAAAAATGAATATAAATTGGGTGATAAAGTAATTTTGGAAGCTACTCGTCCGTTATCACGCCTTAAGCGTTGGCGTATTGTTGGTAAATTAAAGTAAATATTTTATGATACAACTTAGATCCATGTTAAAAGTAGCCGATAATACAGGAGCCAAGAAGGTTCAATGTATACGTGTTTTAGGTGGTTACAAAAAACGTTATGCTCGAATTGGTGATTTGATAACAGCCGTAATAAAATCAGCTGAACCGCATGGTATGGTTAAAAAAAGTGAAGTGGTTACAGCGGTTGTGGTCAGGACACGTAAGGAACAAAGGAGAACTGATGGGTCTTATGTTAGGTTTGATGAAAATGCTATAGTGATTATTGATAAAAAATCCAAGGAACCTAAGGGCACTCGTATTTTTGGTCCGATTGCTCGAGAATTAAGAAATAAGGGTTTTCAAAAGATTGTTTCTTTAGCTCCCGAGGTTTTGTAATTTACGCTTATGTTTATTAAGTTAAAAATAAAGAAAAATGATATTGTTAAGGTTTTAGCTGGACGAGACAAGGGTAAACAAGGTAAGGTAACCCAAGTTTTTCCCGAGGAAAGTTTAGTAGTGGTGGAGGGAGTAAATTTGAGGTTTAAGCATTTAAAAGCCAGTGGTAAGGGGCAGGGTGGTAGTAAAGTGCAGTTTGCCGCTCCTTTAAAGGCTAATAAGTTGATGGTGGTTTGTCCGCATTGTAGCAAAGGAACCAGAATTACTTTATCAACGACTACTGATGGTAAAAAAGTCAGGTTATGCCATCGTTGTAAGCAATCATTAGTGACTATTTAATCTATGAAAGAAAATCATAAAACAATTAAAGATTTGTGGCAGGCCGCTTGGTTAGTTTTGCAAAAGGAATTTTCTTTGCAAAATATTATGCAAATGCCTCGATTGCAAAAAGTAGTTCTGAATATTGGTTTAGGTAAGGTTTTAAGTGATACTAAACAACAGGAAAATGCTTTTAAAACTTTACAGCGTATTAGCGGACAAAAACCGGTTTTTACTAAAGCCAAGAAGTCTATTTCTAATTTTAAGATTCGGGAAGGTATGGTGGTGGGTGTTAGTGTAACTTTGCGTGGCCAAAGAATGTATGATTTTTTGGATAGGTTTGTCAATATTACTTTGCCTCGGGTTAGGGATTTTCGAGGTTTATCCAAAAAAATAATTGATCAGCAGGGTAATTTAACTATTGGTTTTAAAGAACACGTAGTTTTTCCGGAAATTAGGTCTGACGAAATAGAAGCCTTACACGGTTTGGAAGTTACAGTCGTAACTAGTGGTCGAGCCCGTGATTTAACTTTACGTTTATTTGAATTGTTGGGTTTCCCTTTTAGTAAGTAAACAAGATTATGTCTACAACCGCTCAAGA
This sequence comes from Patescibacteria group bacterium, assembly GCA_018817715.1. Taxonomy (NCBI): domain Bacteria; species Patescibacteria group bacterium. The sequence goes on along the minus strand of JAHITT010000001.1, from coordinate 158,252 downwards.
AGTAAAATCTCGCCGTTCTCTAACTAAGGCAAAATACTCTACTCGTATAGTGAGGCGTTGTTGGCGTTGTGGTCGAAAGCATGGTTATATGAGAGATTTTAATATGTGCCGTATTTGTTTTAGAGAATTGGCCAATAACGGTGAAATACCCGGTATTACAAAAGCCAGCTGGTAATTTATATTCCATTTTTAGTTTATGACAGATCCAATTAGTGACATGTTAGCTCGAATTCGCAACGCCGCTCTAGTAAATAAGAGCCGGGTGCTGGTGCCTTATTCCAACCTTAAGGCTGGGCTAGCTCAAATATTATTAGATGAAGGTTATATTGAAGCGATTGGTGAAGAAACTTCGCCAAAGAGGTCTTTGGTAATATCTTTAAAGTATCTTAAAGGTAAGCCAGCCATTCAAAATTTAAAAAGAATCAGCAAGCCTGGTCGACGGCATTATGTTAAAAGCGATTCTTTGCCTAAAGTTTTATCGGGTTTGGGTATAGCGATAGTTTCAACATCCCAAGGTTTAATGACCAACAAAAAAGCCCGGGCAGCTAAATTAGGTGGTGAGGTAATTTGTGAAATTTATTAAAGAAATTTATGTCTAGATTAGGAAAATTACCAATTAATATACCAGCCGGTGTTCAAGTGACTATAGTTGGTCGATCCTTTACCGCTAAAGGCCCCAAAGGTGAAGTAACCGAACAATTGCCTGGTCGGGTTAAGGTACAACAGACGGACAATGTTTTATCGGTTAGTGTGACCGATAGCTCTGACCGAGCACAACGGGCTTTATGGGGTTTAGCTCGGCAATTAGTTGCTAATGCTGTTCAAGGTGTCCACGAAGGTTATAGTAAATCTTTGGAATTATCGGGTATTGGTTTTAAGGTTCAAATAGAAGGGGAAACTTTAGTTTTTAATTTGGGTTTTTCTCATCCAGTTCGTTTTGATATTCCTAAAAATATTAGTGCTAAAGTAGAAAAAAACATTATCATTTTAACTGGCGCTAATAAGCAAGAAGTTGGTCAGGTAGCCGCCGAAATAAGGGCTTTGCGCAAACCAGAGCCTTATAAAGGTAAGGGTATAAAATATCTTAATGAAGTTATTCGTCGTAAGGCCGGCAAAGTAGTTAAGGCAGCTGGCGCTAAGTAGGAAAATATTTTATGAATAATTCTCGATCTCAAAATCGTATCCATCGCCATAAGCGGGTTAGAAGTCATGTCAATGGTACGGCGGCTTGTCCGCGGGTGGTGGTGTGGCGCAGTTTAAAACATATTTCGGCTCAAGCTATAGATGATGTTAAAGGCCATACTATAGTGTCAGTTTTAGATAAGGAATTAGACCTTAAAAAAGAACTTAAACCTTTGGCTATAGCGGCTCAAGTGGGCCAGTTATTAGGGGAAAAATTAGTTAAATTAGGTATCAAGGAAGCGGTCTTTGATCGAGCTGGTTTTGCTTATCATGGCCGGGTAAAAGCTTTGGCTGAAAGCCTCAGGCAAGCGGGTTTGAAATTTTAGGTAAAAATATATTATGGTTATGCAAAAATCACAAAATGACAGGCGCGGTTTTGGCCGGCGTGGCCCTAGACGGGACAGAGTAGAAGACGAATTTGATCAACGAATAGTGGAATTGTCCAGGGTTACTCGTGTTATGGCCGGTGGTAAAAGGATGCGTTTTCGGGCCTTAGTAGTAGTAGGCGACCGTAAAGGAAAAGTGGGCGCTGGCTTAGCTAAAGGTGCTGATGTCAGTTTAGCTATTAGCAAAGCGACTACTAAAGCCAAGCGGGATTTAATTAGTGTGCCTTTAAGAGGTGAAACTTTGCCCCACGAAACTACAATAAAATATAAGAGCGCTAAAGTTTTATTAAGACCAGCTAAAGTTGGTACTGGTATAATTGCTGGTGGTCCAGTTAGAATAGTTTTGGAATTAGCTGGTGTGCCTAACGTGGTTTCTAAAATATTAGGCTCAGCCAATAAAATAAATAATGTGCGGGCTGTTTTAGCCGCTTTTAGCCGTATGAAGATTGTTAAGAAATAAAATTATGGTATTAGCTTTAAACAGTTTAAGATCCCCAGCCAAATCAAGGCGTTCTAAGAAACGTTTAGGCCGTGGTAATGCTTCTGGTCATGGTACTTATTCTACTCGAGGCTTAAAAGGTCAACGAGCCAGGCAAGGTGGACGTAAAGGTTTGGGTCAGTTAGGTGTTAAGCATTTTGTTGCTCGTTTACCTAAAGTTAGGGGTTTTAAGAGTTTGCAAAAAAGTTTTGCTACGGTGACTATTGATCGTTTAGCTACTTTTCCCGACGGGACAGTGGTAGATTATTCTTTTTTAAAGAGTAAACGTTTGGTTCGTGGTCCGGTTCGGCCATTAAAGTTAATTGGTAATACTAAATTAACTGTTAAGTTAAAAGTTAAGGTTCAGGCTGTTTCTAAGGGCGCTCAGGCGGTTGTGGAAGCAGCTGGTGGTCAAGTAGAGATTGTGGCTGTTAAATAGCCATTTAATTAGATTTAGATTATGTGGCAAAAGATAGAACAAATTTGGAAAACACCGGATTTAAGAAATAATATTTTATTTGTTCTTTTTATTTTGGTAGTTTTTCGTTTATTGGCTCATTTACCGATTCCAGGAGTTGATGCTGTTGGCTTAAGAAATTTTTTTGCCTCTAATCAATTTTTTGGTTTGCTTAATATATTTTCTGGTGGTGGTTTGGAAAATTTTTCTGTGGTTATGTTGGGTGTGGGGCCTTATATAACAGCCTCCATTATTGTCCAACTGTTAACCATGATAGTACCTAAGTGGCAAGAAATGTCTAAAGAAGGTGAAGCTGGTCAACAAAAAATAAACCAGTATACCCGTTGGTTAACCGTACCTTTGTCTTTGCTTCAAGCTTATAGTTTTATGGTTTTGTTGCGTAGTCAAAGCGGGGGCGGGTTAATACCGGATTTGCAGGGTTTAAAACTTATTACTAGTTTAGTAACAGTAACAGCGGGTACAGTTTTTTTGGTTTGGTTGGGTGAAATAATTTCCGAAAAGAAAATTGGTAACGGGGTGTCTTTATTGATTTTTGCCGGTATCGTAGCTTCGGTGCCTAAACAAATTCAACAAACTATTGCTACTTACGACCCCACTCAGTTATTTAGCGTTATTATTTTTATAGCCATAGCCTTACTTACTGTGGTGGCGGTGGTGGTGGTTACTGAAGCTCAACGTAATATCCCGGTAACTTATGCTCGTATGGTTAGGGGTTCCACTACTTTAGGCGGGGCTACTAGTTATTTACCACTAAGGCTTTTGCAGGCCGGCGTTATTCCTATTATTTTTGCTATTTCTGTAGTCTTGGTGCCGCCGATGATTGCTCAATTTTTTGTTAAATCTCAATCAGCTTTGTTAGTTAAAGGAGCCGAATTTACCATAAATCTTTTTCAGAACCAGATATTTTATGGTGTATTTTATTTTATTTTAGTTTTTGCTTTTACTTATTTTTATACTTCAGTCGTTTTTAAACCAGATCAGGTAGCGGAGAATTTACAAAAACAAGGTGGCTTTATACCCGGTATTCGTCCTGGTAAAAGCACGGTTGATTTTCTTTCACAAACTATGAATCGAGTAGTTTTGCCCGGCGCCTTATTCTTAAGCTTGATTGCTGTTTTGCCTTTGGGTATGCAGGTGGTTACCGGTTCCCAGCTTTTGGTTATTGGAGGTACTTCCTTGTTAATCGTGGTGTCGGTAGTTATTGACACGGTTAGGCAAATAAATGCCCAGTTGGTTATGCGAGATTATGATGAATTATAAGAAGATTCTTGATAAAGTCGTTTAATCAAGGTAAAATTGAGCCGTTGGATTTTAAACAACGGTTTTTGTTTTTATGATATTAAATAGGCACTTTGTTATTATTGGTCCACAGGGTAGTGGCAAAGGAACCCAAGCCAAAAGATTAGCCGCCGGTTTTGGTTTGGCTCATATTTCTACTGGTGAAATTTTTCGGCAGGCTGTTAGCAGTGGTTCTAATTTAGGTCAGCAGGTAAAAGAGGTGATAGATAAAGGTCAGTTGATGCCCGATGACATTACCAATCATTTGGTGGGGGCTAGGTTAGGTGAGTCGCCTCAAGGATTTATATTAGACGGTTATCCTAGGACTTTGGCCCAGGCTGAATTTTTGTATAAATTAATGCCAGATGTTTTAGTTATTAATTTGGCTTTATCGGATGAAGAAGGAATTAAAAGAATTGCTGGCCGGCGGAATTGTTTGGTTTGTGGGGCAGTTTATCATATTGATTATCAGCCACCTAGCCAAGTGGGGATTTGTAATAAATGCGGTGGGGCTTTAGAACAACGGGTTGATGATGTTCCAGAAGTTATTAAACAGCGTTTACAAACTTATCATGATCAAACCGAACCTTTGTTAGAGTTTTATAAACAAAAAGGAACTTTGTTAACCATTGATGGCCATCAGACTATTGATCAGGTAGCGTCTTTGATAGAAAAAGAATTATTATCCAGAAAGTAGAATGTCTAAATTGATTAAAAAAAACGAAGAAATAGAAATAATGCGCCAAGGTGGGCGGATTTTAGCTGAGGTTCTACATTTAGTAGCTACAGAAGTTAAACCAGGCGTTAGTACGGCTTATTTAAATGATTTGGCGGAAAAATTATTAAAAGATAGGGGAGCTAAACCCTCTTTTTTACATTATGGTAAAGAAACTGGTAATCCTTATCCGGCGACTTTATGCACTTCGGTTGACAGCGCCGTAGTACATGGTTTGCCTAGTTCCAATATTATACTGCAAACTGGCCAGTTAGTTGGTTTAGATGTTGGTTGTTGGTATCAAGGCTTATGTACTGATATGGCTATAACCGTGGCCGTGGGGAAAATATCTAGCCAAGCAGAAAAGCTAATTAAGGTTACCAAGCAGGCTTTAAGTGTTGGTTTGGCTGTTATTAAAGACGGGGCTACTGTTGGAGATTTTGGTCAGGCTGTTCAGGTTTATGTTGAAAAGCAGGGTTTTAGTGTGGTTAAACAAATGGTTGGTCACGGGGTTGGTTATGCTGTTCACGAAGATCCGCCCATACCAAATTTTGGTCAGGCGGGCCAAGGTTTAAAGTTTAAAACTGGTATGACTGTAGCTTTAGAACCAATGGTTAATATGGGCCAGTCTGATATTAAAGTTTTATCTGATGGTTGGACAGTTGTAACTACTGACGGTAGCCTGTCAGCTCATTTTGAAGTAACTGTAGCCGTTACTGATAAAGGTTGTGAGATATTAACTAAATAAGATTTTACTTTTTAAGTTGGTTATATGAAGATTTTGGCCATAGATTATGGTAGTAAGCGAGTTGGTTTAGCTATTGGTGATACCGAAATAGGTTTAGCTTTTCCGCGTGGTGTGCTAAAAGATTTATCTGATAATGAAATATTAACAGCTATTACAAGTTTGATAACCGAAGAAGGTGTTAGTCGAGTAGTAGTAGGGGAGCCAGTAAGTTTATCTGGTCAAATTTCCGAACAAACTAAAGATTGCCAGCGTTTTGCCAAATTATTAACAGATAGCTTATCGGTGCCGGTTAGTTTGCAGGATGAAAGATTAACTTCGCGACAGGCTGATACGGCCATTAATCAAGGTAGTCCTAAGGAGCGTGATGAATTGGCGGCAGTTTTTTTATTACAAACCTGGTTAGATAAAACTAAACAAGGTTAATATGAAAATTATTTTTTTTATTATCAGTTTTATAGTGGCTTATAGTTTAACTTTTTTAGTAAAAAAAGTAGCTTGGCATTTTAAAATAGTGGATAATCCGGATAATCTAAGAAAAATTCATTCACAACCGGTGGCTTTGTTGGGCGGTACGGCTATTTGGTTAACAGTTTTGTTGTTGGTTGGTTATTTAGCCTTTTTTACAGATTTAATAATTGGTCGAGATATAACTGCTAGACAAATTATAAGTTTAATGATTGGCAGTGGTTTATTAATGGTCGGCGGGTATTTGGATGATTGCTACAAACTTAAGCCTTGGCAACAGATTCTTTGGCCACTGCTAGCGGTGGCCACTGTTATGGTTGGCGGTGTGACAGTTTCGGCTGTTACCAATCCCTTGGGCGGTGTTATTAAGCTTAATGATTTTTGGCCTTATTTAGGCTTGTTTTTGACCTTTTTTTGGCTGTTAGGCACTATGTATACCACTAAATTATTAGATGGTTTAGATGGTTTGGCTACGGGTATTGGTTTAATTGGTAGTTTAATAATTTTTGGTTTAACTCAAGTAACAGCCTTTTACCAGCCGTCGGTTGGTTATTTGGCTTTGGTGATGGCGGGCGCTTGTTTAGGTTTTTTGTGGTGGAACTGGCAGCCGGCTAAGATTTTTTTGGGCGAAGGTGGTAGTTTGTATATTGGTTTTATGTTGGGTGTATTGGCTATTATTAGCGGTAGTAAAATTGCTACGGCTTTGTTAGTTATGGGCGTGCCGATATTGGATGTGGTTTGGGTAATTATTAGACGTTTGTTTTTGGAAAAGAAAAGTTTAGCAGCTTCAGATAGGCGCCACTTGCACCATCGTTTATTGGATGTTGGTTTATCGCATCGTCAAGCAGTGGTTTTTCTTTATGTTTTAACTGCTTTGTTTGGTTTAACAGCTTTATTTTTAAGTAGCTTAGGTAAAATTTGGGCTTTGCTGGTTTTGGTTTTAGTAATGATAATGTTAGGTATAGTATTGGTTTGGGCTTATAAAAAAAAGCAAGGCCAACTTATATAAGCGGACCTTGAAGGAATTATTGTGTATATTAATTTATAAATTCAGCAATAGAGAAAACAGAGATTTTTTTGTCAAAATATATTTGAGGATCTTTGCAAGATTCTTTTACTGTTGACATTATTTTATTTGGTTTAATTGACCAGCGATTACATTCTATTATCAGATTGGATATTTTGTTGTTAGTAAAAATATCTTTATTTGTTTCTAGAATGTTTTTTTCAATTTCTTTAAATATTGTTTTTTCAAATTCTTCTTTGTCTATAGATTCAAAAAGTTGATTTCTTAAGATGTCTATTTCTTTTTTTTCTTTGGTGGCAATTTTTATATTATCTATTAATTCTCTAAACTCAGGCAAGTTATTTAGTTTATCGAATTTTTCGTGAGAAGTTTCGTCTTCATATTTTATATTGTAACTATTGATAGACGATTTTAGGAATTTCTCCCTGTCAGTTTCTATGATGGAATATTTTTTACAAAACAAGGAAAATTGTTCAATAAATATTTGGGTAGAAGTGCTGGTTATTCTAGATTTAACTAACTGAAAGAACTCTTCTAATAAGGCTATCAGTGCTATTTCCATGATGTACTCCTAATTGTTAAGGTTGTTTTTGTTTTGGGTGACCAAATTTATTTAATAGATTTTTAAAGAATACTTTACTATAATACCAATATGCTAAAAAAGTCAAGCCTTATAGGGCTAAGTTTGGTAGTAATTTTATTGGCCGGTTGTAGTGCTCAGCAGACTCTTAAAACCTTACCAGAAAAAAGAATTAAATTAGCTCAGGGTGAGTTAACAGTGGAACTAGCTACTACCCCAGAGGATCAAGCTAAAGGTTTGTCTGGTCGGCCTTTTTTAAATAAAAATCGGGGAATGTTGTTTGTTTTTGGTCAGTCGGATGTTTATACTTTTTGGATGGATAAAATGAACTTTTCTATTGATATAATTTGGTTTTATCAAGGTGTGGTGGTGGGTATAAACAGTAACGTGCCACCACCCTTACTAGAAGATCCTCGTGTGCAAACTGTTACCCCGCCTCAACCAGTGGATATGGTTTTAGAAACTTCAGCTGGTTGGGCTAAAGAAAATAATGTTAAAGAGGGTCTTAAAATTGAATATTTACCCTAAGATTAGCCAAAAAAATTAATTGTTTGCAGGGTTGACACTAGCCAGTGGTTATAGTATTCTACCTAAGCTTATATTTTTAATGGTATTTAAATTATGTCTAAGATGGCCGTAGTTCGCACTGGTGGCAAACAGTATTTGGTTCACGAGGGCGATGTTTTAAAAATAGAAAAAATTAATTCGGAAGTGGCTAAAGATTTTGTTTTAAATGATGTTTTGTTAACAGCCGAAGATGATGGTTCTGAAGTAACCATTGGCCAACCCAATGTAAAATTGGAAATTAAGGCAACGGTTTTAAAACAGGGTCGGGCTAAAAAAATAAGAGTAGTCCATTATAAAGCCAAGGTCAGGTATCATAAAGTTTATGGCCACCGGCAGCCTTTTACCGAAGTTAAGGTAGGTAAGATATCTTAAATAAACTAATCAACCTAATGCTTTAGTTTTAAAAAACTAAAGAACAAGGATATAACATATGCTCGATGACGAGCTGATACAAAATGATGACCAAGCCAACGATGACGTTGCTGGTTATCAACCTCAAGAAGAAGAAACAGAAGAGTACGACAAAGAATCTGAAGAGGAAGAAGAAGATGATGAGGATGATGAATAAATAATATAACCCCACTTGGCTTAAAGCTAAGTGGGGTTATAGATTGGCTACCAGTATTATTACAATTCCCGTCGTTCTTTAAGAGCGTTTTCCAAAGTTATTTCGTCAGCATATTCCAAATCAGCTCCCATGGGCAGGCCACGAGCCAGGCGAGTAACTTTTATTTTTAAAGGTTTTATCATTTGACTTAAATATAAATTGGTTGTTTCGCCATTTATGTCAGGATTAAGGGCCAGAATTACTTCTTGAACGCCATTGGTTTTTAAGCGATTTATTAATTCTTTAAAACGTATTTGATCCGGCGTTATGCCTTCCAAAGGATTTATTAAACCACCCAAAACATGATATAAACCATGGAAGGCGTGAGTTTTTTCTAGGGCGGGTATATTTTGGCTGGCGGCTACTACGCAGATAATATGATGATCACGTTTACTATCGGTACAAATCTGGCAAGGATTCTGATCGGCAAACCTAAAACAAACAGAACAAGTACCTACTTCAGCATGGACTTTTTTTAGACTAGCGGCAAAATTTAGTAAATTATTTTTTGGTTTTTTAAGTAAATAGTAAACTAAGCGTTCAGCTGTTTTAGGGCCGATGCCAGGTAGTTGGGAAAATTCTTTGAGTAATTGTTCTAAAGCGTGCGGAGTGGGTGACATGATAGAAAAAATTAAAAATTTTAAATCCTAAATCCTAAATCCTAATTTTGATTTGGGTATTGAGAATTATTTAAGATTTAGTCCCGCCAGGGCGGGATTAAGATTTGTTTATTTTGACTTATTAACACTTGTTTATTATACCAAAAAGAGCTTATAAATAAAGCTCTTTTTAGCAGTGAATTAGTTAGTCTTAAAGATTAACGATTAAGACCTAAACTCATACCTCTGCCAAAATGTAAGCCTCGGTTGGCACCTTTGTTAAAGGGTTGGTTGTTAGGGTGATTGTTTTGCCTTTCGGCCATTTGTTGTAAACGGCTGTCAGCTTGGTCTTGAGTAATAATTCCAGCACTTACCATTTTTTGTAATTTTTCCTGATGATTGGCTTTTATTTTAGCTTGCCAATCAGCTAAGGAGATATTCTGTTGCTCGGCAATTTGTTGGAAGTTTAAACCAGAATCCAGTTTGGTTTTTAATTCGTCGCTAGTTAGGCCTAATATTTTAGCTTTACTATCTAACATATTTTGCCGACCAAAACCGGCTTGGTTATTTTTGTAACTGTTGGTTGGTCCAGCGGCTAAAGCAGTATAAACCAAGCCTAAACCCAAAACTAACGAAGTTACCATAATAGCTGTTTTTTTCATAAGTTTACTAAGATAAGTTTTTATTAATCGACCTTTCACTTATTAATACAAACGGGCCGACTCTTTTGTTTCATAATTAGGGATTGGGTAATGGTCGCGGGTTGCGTAATTTACCCGGACCTCGTCCATTTTGCATATGAGGGAAGTTTATTTTTTCTTGATCATCTATTTTTCTAACCCCCTTAGCTTTGATGGTTTGGTTACTGGTTGGTCCGTGGATTATGACTTTATCGCCAATGTGGAAATCTTTATCAAAAGGAAAGCGAGTGGTTGGGCTTATTTTTACTAACCACAGAGTTTGCAAATTATCTTCAATTTCCCAATTATTATTTTGTATATCTGTGATAGTGCCAGCGGTAGCGCCTAACCAGCGGCCATTAAGATTTTGGCTATAGACTGGACCTAAAACTGGTAATTGTCGGTTAAAGGCTTTTTCAGCCAGTCGGGCATGCAAAGGGGTTAGATTAATAGCTAAGCCGATTATTAGGCTTACAACTATAGTGAGTCCAACAGTGTAAGCGGCTGGTTTTTTATAAGCTGGTGTTTGGCGCCAAGCTAATAAGCTTAAACTTAAACCCAGTAAAGTAACGATTATTAAGGCTAAAATAGGCAAGGAATTTAGAAAAATATTTAAACCAGACCAACCAAAGCCTTTAAAAACTAAACTATTATAACGTAGAACATAAACTATAAAACTAGTTAGCAGTATTAATAATAAGCTAAACAATAGGCCGCTTAGCCAACTTAAAACTCGGCCCGTAGCAAAGAAAGTTTTGCTGTGCATTTTTACTTGGCCGCTGGTTATTTTGGCTGTGACCAGTTGTTTAAGGTTATTTAAATTGAGTGGTTGATTGAGTTTAGTCATATTTTAAATCCTGTGGTTGGCAAATTTTTTTAAGCTCTTGGCCAGCCCGTTTGAGCCGGATGCTAACTGTGCCCAAAGGTATTTTTAGAATTTCTGCTATGTCTTTGTAGGATAAGTCTTCTTGGTGGCGCATAATAACTACTTCGCGGTATTTGGGTTTTAATTTTTTTAAACAGTCATCTAAATGTTCTTTCAGTTCTTTATCCAAAATATCTTTATTAGGATCTTCGGGAGCTACAGGATGGGGCCACAGGGTGTCGGGGTCAAAAAACGGCAAGGGGCTGTAGCTTAAACGTTTTAAAAAATTAAAGCTTAAATTATGGGCGATACGGTACAGCCAGGGCGACCAACGCATATCAATTTTAAAGCTATTAATATTTTGGTAAGCTTTTAAAAAGGTTTCCTGAACAATATCTTCGCTATCTGGCCGGTTATTGGTTAGCCGTTTTACATAGCGCAGAATTTTTTCTTGATAGCGGGACATTAGTTGGTCAAAGGCTTCAAATTGGCCCTGTTGTACCTTATTAGCTAATTGTTCGTCTGTTAAAGCAGTTAAGTCCATATCTATATAATACAATTAATTGGAGATTTTGTTTCATTTTTTAAAAACCCGCTTAATCAAGCGGGTTTTTTGGATAAATTGAGGATAGCTTGCTTTAGTTCTGGTAAATTAATACAGCCGTCATTGTCGGAAAAATGGCCACGGTCTGGCAAAATAATTATTTTAGCGCCCTGTTGTTTAAAAGGTGTAATTTGTTTAGCCGGCACAGCCCAATCATTGTTAGAGAAAAAACAAATTAAATTAGGACAAACTTGTTTGATTTTGGGCCAAGCAATCGGTTTATTAAAAAAATTAGCCAGAGGTTGGTATTTGGCATCTTTTAGCATTTGACTAAAACCGGCCACCAAGAAGACGCCGCCGATTTTTATATTGTTTGGCAATTGTTCTAAATACCGCAGTATGGCAATACAGCCTAAACTGTGGCCCACCAGGTAAGTTTGTTGGTCCGGATTAGGAATATTTTGAATTATGGTATTTACCCAGTCTTGTTGGAGAGGTTGTTTGGGGTTGGGCATTTGCGGATTAAAAACTGTCCATCCGGCTTGCTCTAATTCATTTTTAAGCCAGCCTTTAAAACCATTGTCTGGGCTACCACCAAAACCATGAATTATAACTGCTTGTTTCATTGATTAAGTAGTTTAATTTGCTGATTAATTTCTTGTTCTGTTAGCAGGGTTCGATTAATTTCCGGCGTATTGCGGTAAAATTCAGCTCGGACATAATCAACTTTTTCTGTGGAGTCACTTTGTGGCCGGGGAACGATATGAATATGTAAATGGGGGACGGTTTGTCCGGCTGTTTCAGAAAAATTAATAGCTAAATTATAACCAACAGCTTTAAAAACTTTTAATAACTGGGGTAAATATTTTTTTAAATCATTTAACAAAAGGGAGTTTTCTTCGGTGGTTAGGTCGGTTAAAGCCAGGCAGTGTTTTTTGGGAATTATTAAAGTATGCCCAGGTTTAAGGGGTCGTCTGTTTAGTAGCCAATAAAAGTATTTATTTTCCAAATAAATTCTGGTGGCGAAATTGTTTTTATTACAAAAATCGCAAGCCTTTTCCATAAGTTATTACTTAAGTCCAGGAATATTCAAACCGCCTTGCTGACGCACTTTGGCGGCCATGATTTTTTGTACTTTTTTGTTAGCTTCATTAACCGCTTCTTTAAGGCCTTTTTCTAAGTCGGATTTTTTATCAGGCGTCATTAATTCTCGGTCAATAATTATTTCTTCTATTTCCTGATTGCCACTCATTTTAACCGTAACTTTACCCCAGGCAGCCGAGGTTTCTACGTGTTCTTGCGCTAACAAGTCTTGAATGGATTTAGCTTGATGTCTTAAATCTTTAATTTCTTTGAGTTTGGAAAACATGCTCATAGTTATAATGGTTATTTAATAATTTTTATTGAGGAGGGGGAGTAGTCGATTTTTTTTCTAAACTTTTAAAACTAACATAGGCCTCGTTGAAGAACAATTTTACTAAGCCAGTTGGACCATTACGATGTTTGGCAATGTGAATTTCGGCGATATTTTTTTCTTCAGGTAGTAAATCTTCGGTTTGGTAGTTTTTATCAGCGGCTTTGCGATAAATAAACATTACTACGTCGGCATCCTGTTCAATAGAACCAGATTCTCTTAAGTGAGCTAGTTTAGGTATGGCTGGTTTACTCATTTCTACGGCACGAGATAACTGCGACAAAGCTAGTACTGGTACATTAAGTTCGCGGGCCAAGGCTTTTAGGCCGCGGGTTATTTCGGCCACTTCTTGCACGCGATTTTCTGCTGAGCGTCCTTCCATTAATTGTAAGTAATCCACCATAATAAGGCCTAAACCATGTTCCATTTGTAAACGTCTGGCTTTGGCTCTTATTTCCATTATATTAGCAGTAGCTGAATCATCTATAAAAATTGGTGCTTCCGATAGTACGCCCATAGCATGGCCAATGCGGGGAAAATCGTCTTCTCGTTCGGAAAGTTTGCCAGTACGCATGCGCCACATATCTACATTGGCTTCGGAGCACAACAGGCGATCAACTAGTTGTTCTTTGGACATTTCTAAAGAAAAAATGCCCACTGGTATTTTTTGTTTGGTGGCGATTTGGCGGGCTATATCTAAAGCCAGGGCGGTTTTACCAACACTGGGTCGGGCGGCTAAAACAACCAAGTCGGATTTTTGCAAACCAGCCAGAATATTATCCAAATCGGTAAAGCCGGTGGCCAGGCCTCTTAATTTACCCGATTCTTTGTGTAATTCATCTATACGGTCAAAAGCTTCATTAAGAACGTGTTTAATCGGAATAAAATTTTCCCGATAATATTTTTGGGAAATGCCGTAAAGTTTTCTTTCGGCTTGGTCTAGTAAGTCTTCAATGTCATCGGTTTCTTGGTAACCTAGGCCGGTAATTTCGGCAGCGGCTGATAACATGCGTCGCAAAGTACTTTTGCGTTGGACTATTTTGGCGTAGTGTACTACATGGCTAGCCGTGGGAACGCTTTCCGCTAGGCTGGACAAGAAGCTGTGGCCGCCAATACTTTCCAGCTTGCCTTTTTCTTGCAAACGGCTGGATAAAGACAAAATATCAATTGGCGTGCGGGCTTCATATAGTTGCACCATGGCTTCGTAAATATCACCATGAGCATCTTTATAAAAATCATTAGGTTCTAAAATATCAGCTATTTTAACAATAGCATCTTTGTCTAATAATAGGGCGCCTAAAGTGGATATTTCAGCTTCCAGATTTTGTGGCGGCATTTTATCAGCCCGAATAGCTGTAGATGGTTTATTCATAGTAGCGTTATTTTACACAGATAAGGTCTTAAGGGGCAAGGGTGCTGAATACACAATTTGTTCACAAGCAGTTTAATTATTGGCTTTTATTAGTCTGGTCGGCTAAAATACTTATAGTTATGTCGGATATTGAATATGTTATTTTTGATGTGGAAACAACTGGTATGGATCCTAAAGCGGGCCATGCCATAGTTGAGTTGGCTGCGGAAAAGTTAAAACAGAATAAGGTGGTAGATTCTTTTGATACCATAGTTAATCCTAATCGACGAGTGGAAGCCGAGGCTGTGGCCATTCATGGTATAACCAATGAGATGATTTTAAATCAAGGCAAGCCTTTAATAGAGGTAATACCGGCTTTTATGTTGTTTGCCTCTGGGGCAACTTTGGTGGCGCATAATGCCAAGTTTGATTTATCTTTTATTAACAAACATTTAAGCGATTTAGGTTTACCGCCGTTGAGTAATCCAGTTTTAGATACTTTAGATTTGGCTAAAGCTAAAGTTATGATTGGTAGTTATAATTTAGGATATTTAGCCAAGCATTTTTCCATATCCCAACCAACTGCTCATCGGGCTTTGGCTGATGTGCAGGTAACTAGGGAATTGTTGTTAAAGCTATTAGCTTTGCCGGATAGAAATTAGTAAGAGGTTTAATTTTGTAAAGTAAGTCACTACAACAAAAAATTACAGTACTTTAAAAGTACTGTAATTTTTTTGTGGTATATTTATACAACCACGCTTAAACCTATTTTAGCAAAAATTTCTGAAACGGACGAACACTTCGCCCCACTACCACTCGCTTTTCGCGCCGATGGGATTTGTATTTTACAAAGCAAAATGCACCGCAAGAAAATATGGAGTTGTGCGTGGTATAGCCACCTAATAAACTTACAGTAAAGTTATCGATAGTATTAAAATTAACTACTTGACAGTATTTAACCATAGGTGTAGTATTAAGATAGTTTAACTGTAGTACAGTTAATATTTTATCCACTAATTATAAATAGCATTATGTCAAATATCGCTAAAAAGTTAAGAAAGTTAAGAGAAGTCAAAGGGTTATCTCAAGAAAAATTAGCGCGATTGGCCGATGTCGCCCTTAATACGATTGTAAAAATTGAAACCGGCAGGAACCAGAACCCAACACTCGATACACTCAAGAAAATAGCGAAAGCGCTTAATGTAAAGGTCGATGACTTCATCTAAAAAACAAGTGTTTAATACTATCACAAGATAAGTAAGTTACGAGAAAGGTCTTAATAATCAAAAATAATCATTTATAAAAATTTATGAAAAAAATTAATAAAAATTCAATAATAACTACGTTGGTTGTTTTCTTAATGTTTATCACTTCAGCAATTACTGTATTCGCGGCTGGTCCAGCCACAGTAAATCTTGGATCAGCGGGTGATTTTGTTATTTTGACAAAATCAGGAATTTCAACCACTGGAGCCACCTCAATTACTGGAGATATTGGGGTAAGTCCAATCAGCGCAACTGCTATGACTGGTTTTGGGTTAACAATAGATGCTTCGAATACATTTTCGACGTCAGCTCTAGTGACCGGAAAAGCATATGCTGCTGATTATATGTCTCCTACACCTGCTAAAATGGTTACAGCTATAAATGATATGGAAACTGCCTATACAGATGCTGCTGGAAGAATAAATCCGACGGCTACTGAATTAGGAGCAGGAAACATTGGGGGAATGACCCTTGCTCCAGGACTTTATAAATGGAGCACTGGTGTAACAATACCAACAGACGTTACTCTTTCTGGTGGCGCAAATGATGTTTGGATTTTCCAGATAGCACAAACTCTTACTGTAAGCTCCTCTGTGAAAGTTGTCCTTAGTGGTGGTGCACAGGCTTCTAATATATTCTGGCAGGTTGCAGGCCAAACTACACTCGGAACAGGCTCTAACTTTAGTGGAAATATATTGGATCAAACAGCAATTGTGTTAAACACTGGTGCAACACTAAATGGTAGAGCTCTTGCTCAAACCGCAGTCACTCTTGATGCTGATATTGTTTCGATTCCTACTGTTTCAACTCCAACACCCACAATAACTCCTACACCAACTCCAACACCCACAATAACTCCTACACCAACTCCAACACCCACAATAACTCCTACACCAACTCCAACACCCACAATAACTCCTACACCAACTCCAACACCCACAATAACTCCTACACCTCCACTTCTAGTAGTCTCTCCAAAACTACCAAATACGGGAATTGGTTTTGACGAGAAAGGTACTCCCTGGAATATCGTCATCCTGGCGGGCGTCTTTGCGGTCTCAATTTTTTTCTACTTTGTTCGAAGAAAACAAACGGTTTAGTCTAAGCATTGAGAAAAACTAATGAGCAAATGCCAGACAAATTTTTGTCTGGCATTTGTGGTCATGAACCTTTTGTAAAATTTATGCAATTAAAAATTTTATCAAAACGAACATTATTATCAATAGTTATCCTTTCAGGATTAACTCTTTTTATCGTATTTCTTTTGTATTTTTTACCTAAAAGCTCAACTCAAAATGGCTCGGCAATGCTTGTTGAAAATGTCGTCACTATTCCAAACTTAGAACAAGCAAACGTTGGATTACCAGAGCGTCTCAAAATTCCAAGTATAAATGTTGATGCTCCAATTGAGTATGTGGGTCTTACATCCGACGGAGCAATGGACGTACCAAAAGACCCTGTTAAAGTAGCATGGTTTAATCTTGGGCCGCGTCCCGGGCAGAGTGGTAGTTCCGTTATTGCCGGGCATTACAGCTGGAAGAATGACCTGCCGGCGGTATTTGATAATTTATATAAACTACGCAAAGGTGACAAAATATCTGTTGAAGATGAAAAAGGGGTGAATATTATTTTTGTTGTCCGCGAAATTCAGATATATGACAAAAATGAGGATGCTTCTGATGTGTTTGACTCAAGCGACGGAAAAGCGCATCTTAATCTAATTACTTGCACGGGAGTTTGGAATAAGGCGGAGAAAACTAGTTCCGGTCGGCTCATAGTGTTTACTGACAGAGAGTAAGAAAAAATGGTTCCGCGAGCCACCCACGAATTGGTTTTAAAAATTTTCCCCGGCCAGTTTTGTATTGGTGGGTCCAGTGGGGCTCCTCTTTTCCCAAAATTTCGCACTCTCCTTTGAAGAAGGCTCGATTTTTCCCAAAAAGAGCTGGGGTCATCTAAAAAGTGAAGCAGTTCACTTTTTATCCGTACCCTTCGATCCCCATATAATCAAAAACTCCATTCTATTGAATGGAGTTGTAAGACCGAATAAATCCCGTCAGACGGGATGGTGGGTCCAGTGGGGCTCGAACCCACGACACGCGGCTTAAAAGGCCGCTGCTCTACCAGCTGAGCTATGGACCCCTATTTATAATCTGTTACTAAAGTGCGTTTCGTATCTTAGCAGAACCTTCTTAGATAATCAAGGGATTATTAACCTTTTATTACTAAGTAAACAATATAAACTATATAACTTATTACGAATAAAGCGCCTTGCCAACGTTCAATAATTCTTTTTTGTCCAATAAAGGTAAAAAGAAAAAGCAAAATTGTGGCGAGCATGGTAACGCCCAAATCTATATTAGAACTGGTGTTAAAAGGTAAGGGTTTAACTATGGCACTAACACTGACAATCCACAAAATGTTAAAAATATTACTACCAACCACGTTACCAATGGCAATATCAGGATTCTTTTTCCAAGCAGCCACGACTGAGGTAAAAAGTTCAGGCAGGCTGGTACCAATGGCTACAATGGTTAAACCGATTAAGGATTCGCTTATGCCCCAATTTTTAGCTAGGGCGACGGCGCTATCAACTACCCAATTGCCACCTAAGCTTAAACCAATAATACCGATTATTACCAGGGCGATTGATTTGCTAATAGGTAGTTGTTTTATAGCAACCTCATCTGGGCTTGTTTTATTGCGACTAATTTCAAAAACATAGTACAAAAAAATCAGAAAGAATAAACCTAAAATAATTCCATCAGATACATCAATAATATTAATGGAAGCTTTATTTATTAATTTGTCGTTGGCTAGGATACCTAAAGCAGCTACGGCCAAAAGAGCTAAAGGGATTTCTTTCCAAACTGTACTGGTTTTAATAGCTAAAGGGTAAATTAAAGAAGCTATGCCGATAATTAATAAGATGTTAGAAATATTACTACCTAGTACGTTGCCAATGGCAATATCTGTATTGCCACGTAAGCTGGCTAATAAATTAACAATAAGTTCCGGCATGGAAGTGCCGAAAGCCACGATAGTTAGACCAATTACTAAGGCTGGGATTTTAAGTCGTTTAGCTAAAGAAGAAGCGCCATCGACCAGCAAATCAGCTCCTTTAATTAGTAGGACGAAACCGATTATTAAAAAAATAATTGACCAAGTCATAAAAGTAGCTTATTGAAACAAACAAAAGTAAGTTTAATACTATAAGATGTGTTATATTATTATAGTATGCGTAATTATTCCAGCAAAAGCAATAAGCCTATGACGCGTTACCGAACGCCGTCTCGTTTTAAGGTGCAACAGGCAGAGCAGGTAAAAAGACATAAAGGAAATGTTAAAAAGAAATTTAATTTTAATCATTTTAATAAAATAGGTAATTAAGAAGTTTTTATGCCCAGTTTAGAAGATTTAAAAGTCGTGCCGAAAGCTTGGCACGCTTTGTCGGCTAGTGAGATTTTAAAGGAACTTAAAAGCTCGTTAAAGGGTTTGTCAGAACAATCGGTTTTGGTGCGTTTGGTTAGGGTTGGCCCCAATTCTTTACCAGAACGTCGGCAACCTGGGGCACTTAGTTTGTTTTTTAATCAATTTAAAAGTGCTTTGGTCATTATTTTATTAGTGGCAGCGGTGGTTACTTTGGCTTTGCAGGATTGGTTAGATGGTTTTGTTATTTTGGTAGCAGTAGCTATTAACGCAGCAGTAGGTTTTGTACAGGAATATAAAGCCGCTAATGCTCTTAAGGAATTACAAAATTACGTGGAGGATTATGCTCGTTTAAAAAGAGACGGTCGTAATACAGCGGTATTAGTTAAAGATTTGGTACCAGGAGATATTATTTATTTACAGCCGGGCGATAAAGTGCCGGCCGACGCCAGATTATTGCAGGCCACAGAATTAGAAGCTAATGAAGCGGCTTTGACTGGTGAATCCGAGCCCATCAAAAAGAAAATAGGAAAATTAACCGCTACTACAGTGATGGCTGAAAGGTTTAATATGGTTTATCAGGGCAGTACTATAACTCGTGGTCGCGCTTTAGCGGTGGTGGTAGCGACTGGTTATCATACCCAATTGGGTAATATTGCCCAACTTCTTTTGGCAGTTAAAGAAACTGATACTCCTTTGCAAGTTAAACTGGCGCGCTTAGCCAAGTATATTGGTTTAATAGTCATGTTTGTTTGTTTGGGGATTTTGTTATTAGGATTAAGTTTTTCTTATAGTTTTCAGCAGATGTTTACTTTGGCTGTGGCTATTGCCGTGTCAGCCGTACCAGAAGGTTTGGTGGTTTTGGTAACCGCTATTTTAGCCTTGGGTATGCGTCGGATTTTAAAGCGTCAATCTTTGGTTCGTAAATTAGTGGCGGCTGAAACATTAGGTTCCACTACGGTAATCTGTGCTGATAAAACAGGCACCCTGACGGCCGGCCAAATGAAGGTAAGTCAATTAGTTTTGCCGAATTTGGAAGGCTGGCCAGAAGTTCAGCCCTTGTCGGAAAATATTACGGCTCAAAATTTATTGTTAGCTGGTGTAATGGTTTCTGATGCCTATAAAGAGTATAAAACTCAAAGTGGTGAGTATTTTGTCGTGGGTAGTCCAACAGAAAGAGCTCTTTATTTAGCGGCTGAAGAGCAGGGTATTTTAATAGAACAAAGCCGAGCTAGTCAGCCACAAATTAAGGTTTTGCCTTTTAATTCCGAAAGGAAATTGATGGCTTCTTTACATAAAAAAGATAAAGAAGTTATTTTGTACGTTAAAGGAGCGCCAGAAAGATTATTGGAAAGGTGTGTGGATTTGGAAATAACTTCTGGAATTGTAAAATTAGATCAGGCTAAAAAGCAGGCTTTTGTGGATTTAATAGCTAAGATGAGTGGACAAGGTTATCGCTTATTAGCTTTAACCAAACGGACTCTAAAAACCGTGGTGGCTAAAAAGTTTATTCTTACGGAAGATAATCTTAGCAATCTAACTTTATTGGGTTTGGCCGTGTTAAATGATCCATTGCGCGTTGGAGTAGGTGACACTTTGCTTAAAGCCAAGCGGGCGGGTTTAAGAATTATAATGATAACTGGTGATCATAAACTTACAGCCCAAGCCATTGCCATTCAGGCTGGTCTTAAAGCTGAGTCTAATAATATTTTAGATGGTTATGAATTAGCTGATTTGACGGCGGAAGATTTAGCGATTAGTTTAAAAGAAATTTCTGTGATTGCTCGGGCTACCCCTCAGGATAAATTAAATATAGTTAGGGCTTTACAAGGTCAAGGCGAAGTAGTAGCCATGACTGGCGATGGTGTTAATGATGCGCCGGCTTTGCAAGCGGCCGATATTGGCATATCTTTTGGTGCGGGAACGGATGTAGCCCGTGAAGCCAGCGATATGGTATTGCTGAACAATGATATTTCTACTATCGTGGCGGCGGTGGAAGAAGGCCGGACGATTTATAATAATATTCGTAAAGTTTTATTATATTTAATGTCAGATAGTTTTGCTGAGGTGGTTTTAATAGTTGGCGCTTTATTATGGAGTTTGGTTAGGGGTGGTCCGGTCTGGTTGCCTTTGTTGGCTACACAAATTTTGTGGATAAATTTAGTAGCTGATACTTTTCCCGCTTTAGCTTTGGCCAGCGATCCAGGTCGGCCGGAAATTATGGAACAGCCACCCATCTCTCGTCAGCAGCCGATTTTAGATTTAAAAGATCGGTTAGTTATTGCCGGTATTAGCCTTTTGAAAGGTTTAGGAGCTTTAGTTATTTTTATGGTTTTAACAGGTTGGTTGATGTCGGAGGATACTGTGCGGACTATTATTTTTAGTTTAATGGCGGTTTCCACGCCGCTTTATGCCTTTAGCTTAAAACAGTTTGGTGTGCCTTTGTGGCATAAAAGCAATTGGAATAACAGATCTTTAGTCGGAGCTGTTTTATTAAGTTTAGGCTTACAGTTGTTGGTTGTTTATTGGACACCTTTACAAAAAGTTTTTTATACCGTTCCTTTAACCTTAGAGCATTGGTCAATAGTGTTATTTTTTACTTTATTTTTGATAGCGGTTTTGGAAGTAGTTAAATTTATTTTTTTCAAAAGTAAAAAATTATCCGTGCCATCATCGGTTAGCAGTATTTAGTGTTTGTTATTTATATAAAAAATAAAATATATAAAACAACACCCACCCTTATTAAAGAGTGGGTGAGTAGGAATTAGAATTGAATCGTATTATTCAATTTCAAAACTCATAGTTACTTGGACAATTATTTCTTGACTCCCAGCTTCTATAGTTGGCGCTATAGTTTTGGCTGATTCAGCATAGGATAAATCTTGGCTTAGATAATTTCGGTAAGGAGTTGGTGAATTAGTATTTTCTGAAAAAGAGCGGACTTTGCCTAGTTTTACACCAGCCGCTTCAGCCAAAGCAAGGGCTTTTTCTTTAGCTTGGGCAATGGCTTTAAGTCTTGCCTCGTTTCGCAATTGTTCTGGATTATCGACAGTAAAATTAAGCTGGCCGATTTGATTGGCACCCTTACTTAAAGCACCATCTAAAACTTGGCTGGCTTTATCCAGTTGTCTTATTTTAACTTCAATGGTTTGATTTAATTCGTAGCCGTCAAAAATTTGTTTGCCAGTTTCTTGGTTGTAAGCGTACAGTGGTCTTAAATTATAGTTGGTGGTTTTGATATCTTTTTTATCAATGTCTAGGCCCTTAAGATAAGAAACAATATCATTCATTTTTTTATTGCTATCTTGTTGGACGGCAGCCACGGTTTTGGATCGGTTTTCTACAGATAGAGAAATTATGGCTACGTCTGGAATGGCGACAACTTTACCTTCACCACTTAAACTTACTGTATCATTGGTACTGCGGGGATTTTGCCAGTGATTTAATTCTTGGTAAGATAGGCCAGCTTGAAAAATTTTGTGAACACTTAGGGTGGCTAGCCATAATATTAGTAACAGACCTAAAGCTATTTTTAGTTTGCTGGGTATTTGACTATAGGGTTCATTGATCATAGTTTTTAGGTTAATAATTAGAACGTTTATATTATAGCTTACGATTCAGTTTAATATTAGTAACACTTTGCTTAAAATACCAGACTTTAGTTATAATTCATAAATAAGTCAGTCATGTTACTTTTTGGATTAACTAGCGTATAATTAGTTAGAATTTATTATTTAACAGCCCTAAATAGGCTAAAGCCTGTTTAGGTTATAAAAAGGGAATGTTTTATGGAACAGATTGATTCGACCAGCGCTTGTTGCCTAAGCTGGCGTAGCCCTAAGACTATTCTTAGTCTAGTAGGGTTAGTTTTATTAGCGGGTATTTTGGTGTTAGCTTTATTAAGAGATAGGTTTGTTAACCAGCCGCAGTGGCAGGTTAATGTTACAGGGCAGGGTCGGGTTAGTTATCAGCCCGATATTGCCAATGTGACTTTGGGGGTGCAAGTTGATAAAGTAGCCACAGCTGCTAAGGCTTTGCAGGAGCTTAATGATAAAATGGTTAAAGTTATAGCGGCCGCTAAGGCAGCGGGTATTAACGAAACTGATATACAAACTCAATCTTATTATCTTAATCCGCAGTACGATTATAAAGATGGTGTTACAGTACCTTCGGGTTATAGCGCTAATCAGCAGTTAATAGTTAAAGTTAATGAAATTGCTGGCGATAGTACTAAGGTAGCCAAAGTTATTGCTGGTGCGACCGAAGCTGGCGCCAATCAAGTAACTGGTATTAGTTTTGAAACTTCTAATCTAGAAAATTTGAAAGAAGAAGCCAGACTAAAAGCGATTGTTGATGCCAAGACTAAGTCGGTTAAATTGTCTGCCGCGGCCGGGGTTACTTTGGGGGAAGTTGTCGGTTGGTGGGAGAACCTGATTCAGGTGCCAGGTCAACCAATGCCTTATTATGATGGTAAGGGTGGTATGGGTTCGGCTGGTTCACCGCAATTGCCTAGTGGTAGTCAGGAAGTTGTTATAGAAGTGAATTTGAACTATAAGATTAAATAACAACCGAAGTTATTTGGTATTTTTAACCCCTCCTCTTTATAAGAGGAGGGGTTACTTTTTGTTAGTTGAGTCGTAGGTTATAATAGGGGGTTATTTAAATAATTAAAGTAAAATGCTATGCTTAAAAGACTAAAAAGTTTTTATTGGTCCGAACGAGGATTTACATTTGATAGTCGGCCCAATTATTTAAAATACGGTTTAACATGGAAGCAATTGAACAAAACAGCCAGATCATCAGCCGAGCGCAGCAGGGCGACTTAGGTGCTTTTAGCAGTCTTTATGAAGAATATTTTAAAAAAATATACGGTTTTATTTATTATCGCACCAGACACAAAGAAGTTAGTGAGGATTTGACTAGTTTAATTTTTACTAAAGCTTTGGAAAAGTTATATCAATACAAGGCTGATAAAGGAACTTTCTCCGCTTGGCTGTACCGTATCGCCCGTAATACTCTTTATGATCATTGGCGCACCAGCCAAATTACTGAGGATATAGATTTGATAGGAAATTTAAGCTCCCAGGATAATCCAGCTAAAGAGGCGGCTAACAACATCGCTTTGGAACAAATACAGAGTTATTTAAATAATTTATCTAAAGAGCAGAGGGAAATTGTTTTATTAAGATTATGGGATGGTTTGTCTTATGAAGAAATAGCTGGAGTAACTGGCAAAAGTTTAGCTAGTTGTAAAATGTCTTTTAGTCGGACGATGGCTAAAATCAGACAGGAGTTCCCTTTAGTCCTGCTTTATTTAACAATTATCGGTCAGTTTTACCGAAATTAGCATTATGGAAAATATTTATCAGCAGATATTAGAAGATATTTATCAATTAGAGCCTGGTTTACGCCAGAGGGAGGGGGAATTGATTAAAATTTTGCAGGCTTTAACTATGGCCCGGCCCGCTTTGGTAATAGATGAAAATTTTAAGAATGAATTAAAAAATCAATTGTTAAATAAGTTTGCTAAGCGGCCGACTAACTTTTGGTCTACTTATTTTGGTGTGATAGGCAATTATTTTAGATCACCTGTATTAGGTTGGGGTGTTAGCGGTATTTTATTGTTAGTCATTTTGACTGTTCAATTTTTACCTAAATTAGACTATCAGATTAATTCAAACAAACTAATTGGATTACCAGACAGAGCTTTTGGTTCTTTGTTGAGTCAGCCAGCGATTAAGCAAGCTACTGGTTTGGGTGGAGGTGGCGGCTTAAGCCTAGCGGCTCCTCGGGCTGAATCTTTGTCAGCTGATTCATCAGCCAGTGCTAAATCTTTAATTTATCCGGCACCTTATCAGCCGCAGCCGAGTTTGAACTATGTTTATAAAGGGGAAAAAATCGATGATTTGCCTAGCTCCAGCATGGTTGTGCAATATCAACCATCTTCAAGTAGTGGCTCGATTAGAGGACTATTTGGACAATTAGGCAAATTGCCTTTGGATTTAAGCAAATTCAATGATCTGTCTTTACAGTCTTGGTCATTATCACAAAATAAAGAATTTGGTTATATAGTCAGCTGGAGCGGTAGTGAAGGGCAGTTGTCTTTGGGAGAAAACTGGGCTTATTGGCCTCATCCGGAAGCTAATTGTAGGGATGAGGCTTGCGTAATACAAAACAGAATTACTCAAGAGCAGTTGTTGCCTAATGATCAGTTAATATCAATTGCTAATAAATTTTTGTCAGATATAAATTTTGATTTAAGTGATTATGGTCAGCCGATAGTTAATAAAGATTGGCCCAGGGTTTTGGCTCAGACCGTTTCTGGTCAGGAAATTTATTATCCAGATACTATGACTGTTTTATATCCCTGGAGTCTGCAGGACAAAGAGGTGTATGAACTATCTGGCGGTCAGCCAGTTGGTTTAACTGTTAGTGTTAGTTTGCGTAGTCAGCGGGTGACCGGCTTATGGGGAGCTCAGCTTAATAGTTTTGTTGGTTCAGCCTATGAAATGGAAACGGATTTTGATCGTTTGTTAAAATTAGCGCTTCAGGGTGGTTGGCAAAGTGATATTTATTATATTATGGAATCAAATCAGCCGGGCGGAGATGTAGAACTTATGACTCCTAAGTTAATTTATGCTAAATGGTGGCAGCAAAAAGAAAATAGTGGCCAATTTTTGTATGTGCCAGCTTTATTGTTTCCGGTTAATAATTTTAACAGCCACCAAAACCAATTAAATCAAGTAGGGGTAGTGGTGCCTTTGGTTAAGGAATTGGTTGATCAAGCTTTGGCTAACAATGGCCAAAACAACCGGCCAACGCCTCAGTCTTGGCCTATGATTGAGCCGTTCACAGATTCAATTGATCAGCCAGCTGTTAAATCCAGAGAGCTTTTGCCTAAGTAATAAAAACTAACCCTTGTTTTATTTTTATAAAACAAGGGTTAAGATATAAGTTCCAATTTTTTAAGAGCATCTAAGGTTATAGCCAGGTTTTGTTTTTTGGTTTTTTTGTCCGTGTTTATTAGTAATAAACGTGTAGCCCTGGTAGCTATTTTTCTATAAGTTTGAGTTAGGGAATTGAGTTGTGCGGTGGAGTATCTTTTTTCAGATGTTGATAGTTTTTTTCTTTTAGCCAATCGCTTCAGTTGTTTTTTTACCGTACAAGTCACTAAGATTGTAAGATTAGGCTCCAATAATCCTCGGAAATCTTTTTCTTGGATTATTTGATTATGGGTAATCCAAGTATCCAAATAGTACCTGTCTAGTATAACGGATTTACCTTGGTATATCTTTTTTTTAATAAAGATAGATAAATATTTATTGATTTTTAAATAAAATTTATATCTATCTTGTAAGTCACCAAGCCTTTCTATATGGCTTCTTTCTCGCCAAAATTGTTTAGGCGGGGATTTTAGATACAACCAGCCCAGCCGCTTAGCCAGGTTTTTAGCTAAACTGGTTTTTCCAGTTCCGTTAGGCCCAATTAAGGCCAAAAATATTCCTTTCATTGTTAAGCCCCTTTGTTTGTTTAACTTTTCTTTTATTAGCTTTTATTGGGGGTTTTGTCAAATTGCTTTATAATTATAGTATGTTTAAAATAATAATTTTAGCTGTAGGTAAACTTAAGACAAGTTTTTACCAGCAGGCCTGTAGGGAATATTTAAAACGGTTACAACCTTATGGCAAAGTGGAGATTAGGGAAGTAAAGCCGGAGTCTTTTACAGAACGGGCTGATCGAGACAGGGTAAAGCGCGCCGAAGGTGAGCGCTTGTTAAAAGAAATAAAGAAAATTGAACATGGTTGTTTTTTTGTTTTAGACGAGCATGGTACTGAATATACCTCTAGTCAATTAGTCGGCAAGTTAACTAATTGCCAGGGGTTAATAGTTTTTGTGGTTGGCGGTACCTTAGGTTTATCCAAGGAGGTCTTGCATTATCCGGGTTTTCAGAAATTGGCTTTGTCCCAAATGACCCTGCCTCACGAATTAGCCAGGGTAATGCTGATTGAGCAAATTTATCGGGCAATTACTATTTTAAAAAATAAAAATTATCATTATTGATTTGGTGTTATAATAGTGAATATGGACACGGAATACGAAGCTACTTTTAGTCCGGTGGAAAAGGCCGACATTAGGCAAAGGCTTACTAAAGCTGGCGCCTTATTAATTAAACCTGAATTTTTACAAAAACGGGTAGTTTTTACCTTGCCGTCTGGACAGGCTAAACCGGGTGCTTGGCTTAGAGTGAGGGATGAGGCGGATAAAATAACCTTAAGCTATAAACAAGTTATCAATGGCCGGATTGAGGATCAAAAAGAAATTTGTTTGCAAGTGTCCAATTTTACTAAGGCGGTGGAATTGTTGACAGCGATTGGTTGCCAAAAAAAGGCTTATCAGGAATCAACTAGAGAATTATGGAAATTATCGGATGTGGAAATAACTATAGACCAGTGGCCCTGGTTAGAACCGTTCGTGGAAATAGAGGGTTCTAGCGAGCAGATGGTTAAGGAAGTTAGTTTGGCTTTAGGTTTTGATTATAGTCAGGCCAAATTTTGTGCTATCGGCCATTTATATAGTTTAAAATATAATTTGTCGGAAGATATTATAAATAATCAAACACCGGAAATAGTTTTTGGAGGTGTTAACCCTTTTTTAAATAGGTCCTAATTGGTTTACTTTTATTTTATGTCTAATCTAACTAAGACAGCTGATAAGCAACCCAACTTTAGAGTTTTTGAATACGATAAAAATAATTGTCAAAAACGAGAATTAAAATCTTTGCCCGATATGGCCACATTGGTAGCAACTCCCAGTTTGGTTTGGTTAGATGTGGTTGACGGAATTAACTTAGATATTTTAGCTAATTTAGCCAAGCAGCTTAAGTGGCATCATTTGGTAACGGAGTCTCTTAGTAATTCTCAACAAAGGCCCAAATTGGAAGACTATGGTGACTATTTGTTTTTGACTTTTAAAATGGTTTTTTATAATGTCGATAGTAAAAAAATTTCAGCGGAGCAGATAAGTTTGGTGGTGGGTAAAAATTATCTAGTTTCTTTTCAAGATAATCCGCAAGATGTTTTTGAAAAATTACGCGCCGTTTTATTAACAGATGATAGTCGTTTACGTAAAAATGGCATTGATTATTTGGCTTACGCTTTGACTGATGCCGTGGTGGATAATTATTTTTTAATTTTGGAAAAAATCGGTGAGCAGATTGAAGCTTTAGAAAATAAATTAGTGGATAAGCCGTTGCCCAGTACAGCACGGATTGTTCATGGACTTAGGCGGCAGTTAATATTATTGCGTAAAGCCGTCTGGCCCTTGCGGGAAGTGGTGTCTACCCTAGAAAGATCGGATTCTAATTTAATTCAAAAACATACAAAACCTTATTTAAGGGAGCTATACGATCACACTGTTCAGGTTATGGATTCCCTAGAAACTTACCGCGACATGGTTTTAGGATTGTTGGACGTTTATTTATCCAGCGAGAGTAATCGTTTAAATGAAGTTATGAAAGTTCTTACGATTATTGCCACTATTTTTATACCTTTAACTTTTATCGTTGGTGTTTACGGCATGAATTTTAAGTATATGCCGGAACTTAGTTCACCTTATGGTTATCCCGCGGTGTGGTTGGTTATTGTGGTGGTGGCCGGTTTTATGTTGGCTTATTTTAAAAGAAAAAAATGGTTGTAGGATATAAAAATATTTATGGCCACTAGTAAAGATAACAAATCAATAGTCAATCGAGGTGAAGTTATTATTTATCAACCAACAGGTAAAATTTCTTCTTTAGAAGTTCGTTTAAATAAAGATACGGTTTGGTTAACCTTGCAACAAATGGCCGATTTATTTAATCGGGATAAGTCGGTAATTTCCCGCCATTTAACCAATATTTATAAGGAAAAGGAGCTTAACAAGTCGGCAACTGTTGCCAAATATGCAACAGTTCAAAATGAGGGAAATCGTCAGATAAAACGCGCTTTAGAGTATTATAATTTAGATGCCATTATTTCTGTGGGCTATCGGGTTAATTCCAAACAGGGGACTAGATTTAGAGTTTGGGCCAGTAAGGTTTTAAAAGACCATTTAGTGCAAGGTTTTACTCTTAATCAAAATCGTCTTAAAGACCAAACTGGTTTAAGTTTTAAAAAATTAGAGCAAGCGGTTAGTGTTTTACAAAATACTTTACTTAATCGTTATTTAGACAGAGAAGAGGCGATTGGTTTGCTTCAAGTTATAACCGATTATACTCAGTCTTGGTTATTGCTTCACAGTTACGATCAAGGTGTTTTACCGGCCTTGGCTAAGGAGTTGCAAAACATTAAATATCGTTTGTCCTATGATCAGGCGGTGCCGGCTATCAGTGAGTTAAAGAATCAATTGGTTGATAAAAAGCAGGCTAGCGACTTATTTGGTTTGGATAAAAGTAATTCTTTAGTTGGTATTTTAGCAGCTGTTAACCAAACTTATGCTGGCCGGGAACTTTATTTTAGTTTAGAAGATAAAGCAGCTCATCTTTTTTATTTAATTATTAAGGATCATCCTTTTGTGGATGGTAATAAAAGAATCGCTTCTTTTTTGTTAATAATATATTTGGCTAGGAATAATTATTTACTAAATAAAAAAGGCCAAAGGAAAATAGCCGATACTACTTTGGTAGCTTTGGCTTTATTGGTGGCTTCCAGCCAGCCCAAACAAAAGGATATAATGATTCAGTTAGTTAAACATTTTATTTCGGTTGAATAATTAAAGGTGTTTTTATGAAAGGTCAAGTTTTGATTTTAAAAGCGAAAGAATTAATGAGGCGTCAAACAGTTAAGAATGGTGCGCCAGCCTGGGCCTTAACAGAGTTGGCTGTTAAAAAAGGATTCATTTTGTCTAAAAAACATAAAGTGAGATCTGATCTAGTTATAGCAGCTTTGTATTTGGCACATACGGTTTTTTCTAAGGTTATTAAAGGCCGGATACAAAAGAAGCATACTGTTTTGAGCGCTTTTTATGTTGAACCAATTTTAAAAAAGTGGGGAGTAAGTAAGTCTGATAGAATTATAATAATTAATTCAATCAAGGCACATCATGGCAAAGAGCCGACACTTTCTTTGATTGCCGAGGTGGTAAAAAATGCTGAATGTTTTAAGTTTATTACTGTGGAGGGATTTTTAATAGAATTGCATGAATTGGGTAGGCGGGGACTGTCTTTGGCCCAGGCGATTGATTTTGCTGAATATAAAATGAAACAAAAATTATCTTATTTAACTTTAAAAGATTGCCAAAAGGAGGCTAAGTTAAATGTTAAACAAATAAGAAAATTATTAAATCAAGTTAGATCTCATGGTTAAACAAAAGTTAATAAAGGAAATTATTAGTCAATTAAAAAAACGATCCCAGCCTGGTAAAGCTTTGGTTTTACAAAGTTTTTTTAAGACCGGGCCGGGTCAGTATGCCGCCGGGGATATTTTTTGGGGGGTGACCGTGCCGGAAATTAGGTATTTGGTAAAGCAATATTATTCTTTATGTAGTTTAGTAGAAGTAAAAATTTTATTAAGCTCGCCGATTCACGAGCAACGTTTGTTAGCTTTATTAATTTTGGTAAAGATTTTTGAATCAGCCGATGTTAAGTTAAGAAAAAAGATTTATGATTTTTATTTTCAAAATTGGCGATTTGTAAATAATTGGGATTTGGTGGATTTGTCAGCTGATAAAATATTGGGTGCTTACTTATTTACTAGATCACGTCGACCATTGTATAAGATGGCTAAATCAGCAAATTTATGGCGCCGGCGCCAAGCTATTTTAGCTACTTTTTATTTTATTAAACAGCAGGAAGCCCAAGACACTTTGGTTTTGGCTAAAATATTGCTTAATGATCAGCAGGATTTAATTCATAAAGCGGTTGGCTGGATGTTAAGAGAGGTTGGTAAAAGATGCGGTCAAGTTGTGTTGGAAGATTTTTTAGAAATTAATTATCGTTTAATGCCCCGTACCATGTTGCGTTATGCCATTGAACGTTTACCAGAGAAAAAACGTCGTAAATACTTATACGGTTAATTAGGTTTGGCTAATCTTAGCCTAAAATAAACTTAATTGATTAAAAGGGGTTGTTAGTCGTGCTAAAATGTCTTTAGATGGAGATTAAAAATAATTTTGATTATAAGAAAATTAAACCTACTATAGTTTTGCTGGTAGTGTTGTTATTGGGCAGTTTAGGCTATTGGTTAGGCCAAAATCGTTCCAGTTATCAACCAGGCCAGAATTTATCTTATGTAACCAAAACTATTGAGGAGGGGACAGACCAAACATCTTACTATGTTAAAGTAGCTTATCCTTTTTTTACTGCCGAGGAAGTTGATTCAACGATTTTGAATGAATTAGCTTATCAGGCCGCTGTTAAACAAATAACTACTTTTAAACAAGAATTATCCGATTGGGATGGTGCCAGGGTTAGCCCAGAAGATTTTTATTCAAGTTCACTTAATGTAGATTATGATTTAAAACAAGCCACTACGATTTTGGTTAGTTGGCGTTTTAATATTTCCAACTATTTAACTGGCGCAGCTCACCCCAATAGTTTTTCGGAAACAGTTAACTATTCGGTTAAAGATAAAAAAATAATTGAATTAGCTGATTTATTTAAAAGCCAAACGAATTATCTGGAAATTTTATCCTCTTTGGCTATTTTAAATCTGGCCAGCCAACCAGATTTAAAAGATGATGATGGATTGTCGTTAACCCTTATTAAACAAGGAGCGGCACCTACTTTGGCTAATTTTTCTAAATTTACAATCCAACCAGTCGGGTTGGAATTGTATTTTGATCCTTATCAAGTGGCGGCTTATGCGGCCGGCTTAAGAACAGTTATAATTCCTTGGATTGAATTAGAGGGAGTATTATCTAATCAGGTGCGAACTTTAGTTGATATAAAAAATAATTTATGAATTTTTTAAGATATTGGTTAATTAATACTTTAGTGATAGTCGCTTTATCTTATATTTTACCGGGCATCCATTTAACGAGCCTAGTGGCTGCTTTGGCCACAGCCTTGGTTTTAGGTTTAATTAATGTTTTCTTAAAGCCTTTTTTGATAGTATTAACTTTGCCCATAACTTTATTAACTTTTGGCTTGTTTGCTTTGATGCTTAATGCTTTATTAATAACTTTAACCGCTTGGCTGGTGCCGGGTTTTGCTGTGGATAGTTTTTTATCAGCTTTATTGTTTAGCTTGTTATTAAGTTTAATTTCTTGGTTAGTGCAAAATAATCGATTGAATCAACGCTCTAGGCCTTTAGCTGGTTTATAAATAGAAGAGGATTTAGTTGTGTTAATATCTAAGTTATGGATTTAAGAGATTTTATAATTGCTGCTGGATATTTAGGCTTGTGGTTGGTTATTTTTGCCGAGTCAGGTGTTTTGGTGGGAATTTTTTTTCCTGGTGACAGTTTGCTTTTTACCGCCGGTTTGTTAGCGGCCCAGGGTTATTTTGATATTGGCTGGTTGGTTATACTGTGTTTTAGTGCGGCTGTTTTAGGTGATAGTGTTGGTTATACGTTTGGTAAGAGGGTCGGTCGTAATTTTTTTACTAGACCGGATTCATTCTTTTTTAAGCAAGAGCGTTTGGAACAAGCCAAAGCGTTTTATCAGACGCACGGTGGTAAGACTATTATATTAGCCAGGTTTATTCCTGGTGTTCGTACCTTGGCGCCGATTTTGGCTGGTATTGGTGGCATGCACTATCGGACTTTTATTGTTTATAATTTAGTCGGTGGTTTTTTTTGGGCCATTGGTGTAACTATTTTGGGTTATTATTTGGGTACTATTTTGCCCCAGGCAGATAAGTATTTATTGCTAATAATTTTGGCTATAATTGTTTTTTCTGTTTTACCTGTTTTGTGGCAATTATTGGGCGATAGTAAAAGTCGTCAAGTCTTTAAAAGATGGTTTAAACAAAAAATTTTAAACCGTAAAGTTGAATAGCTATAAGTTGTTTACCAGTTAGCGGTCTTGACTAATACCCAAAATTGGTAGTTTGTTGTTGATATTTTGTGTTAAAGTTGTTTACTTTATTTAGGTCAATTGTTACAATCAGAAATCAGTTATGTCTAAAATTAAAAGAAAAACAATTTGTGTTGATTGTGGTTCAGCGCCAACTTCTCATCGTTTAGCTTGGTGGACCAGTTTGATTGATCAACTACTTAAGCCCTATATAAAAGTTTTGGAGAAAATCGCTGTCTTTTTTCAGCCACTTAGGCTTAGTCGGGCTTGGCATAAGTTGGCTTATACAATTATGTTGGGAACCGCCCGATTGGGTTTAGCGGAGATAGTTGAAGATTTAAGACCCGATCATAATTCACGTACTAAAGTTTTGTGGCAAGAGGCTTTAAGGCGCGGTATTGTTTTAAAAGAGTGGCGTTTGTTTAAAAGACCAACTGATATAATGGTAGCTAGTCTAAACGGTCATTATTATATTTTTGACGGCTTACCTCGACCAGTTGGTCCAACAATTGGTTTATCTTGGATGGATGACAAGGCTATTATGCGCCAAAAATTTCAGGCGGCTGGTTTACCGATTGCTCGTGGCGGTAGCGCGGTTTTAGTAAAAAAAGCCCTTAGTATTTTTGATAAGTTAGGTGGTCCTTTAATCGTTAAACCAAGGTTTGGTTCCAGAAGTCGTCATACTTTTAGTAATATTATGACCCGTAGTCAATTGGTTAAGGCTTTTTATTCAGCGCAAAAAATTAGCCCCTGGGTGATAATTGAAGAGCAGTTAACAGGTGAAGTTCATCGAGCTACGGTAATTAAATTAAAATTGCAAGCCGTAGCTCGCCGGGAATTAGCCAGTGTATTAGGCGACGGTTTAAGTACTATTGATCAATTGGTTGATCAGATTAATCAGCAAAAGTCTGGTCAAGCGGAAGTTTTTTCCCCAGTGATTAAAAATCAGGAGACAGAATCAGAATTAACTAGCCAAGGCTATAATTGGTTATCGGTGCCCGGGCCAGGAACTAGGGTTTTTTTAAATCGCAAAGTTAATCGTGGTTTGGGTGGCGCGACTATTGAAGTAACCGATCAGGTTCATCCGCAAAACAGGTTATTATTCGAACGAGCAGCCAGTGTGGTAGCTGATTCAATTATCGGTTTTGATATGATTTTGGAGGATATTAGTCGGCCTTGGCAAGAACAGCCGGGTTCAGGAATAATTGAATGCAATAGTTTACCTTTTATTGATTTGCATCATTTTCCTTTAAGAGGGAATCCTCAGAATGTGGCGGCGGCGATTTGGGATTTAATTTGGCCACTTCGGGTAGTAGTAGATCCTGTAAAAGAGGTAGCAAATAATCCCGACCATCTGTCATACCCTTATCGTAAAGATGTTTAAAAGGGTGACTTTCTGCTGTATATTCGTAGTGTCCTCTAATTTCACCGTCTAAAAATAGTCGAACGTGATATTGGTAAATTGTTTTAACGATTTTCCGCATATTTAATATTTCGTCTGGATCTATCCAAGCCAAATAATCATCGCTGAAGCCAGCCAAGTTTAATTTGGTCCGCAAAGATTTTTTAGTTAGTCCAGGTTTTAATTTACCTAATAGGTGAGGCTGTCTGGTCGAATGTTTAATAAATCCCAAGAAAACCCAAAAATCTCTGACTGACGGGAAGATTGGTTCGAATAATTTCCAAGTTAATTGTTTTATTTTTTCTAGCATACTTAAGCTTAATGAGATTTAGAATAACACAAGCTAGGAATAAGAGTAAGAGTTTTTAGTAATTGATAATTAGTTTAGATTTAAGATCTTAATTTTAAGGAGTATTTTTTGCCAATTTAAAGGAAAAATAGTATACTATGGTGACTATGCAGTATGTTAAATCCCATCAATTAAAGGATTTTTTAGGTCAAACAGTCGAAATTAAGGGCTGGCTGGTTAATAGTCGATCTTCGGGTAAAATTTGGTTTTTGCAAGTTAGAGATGGTTTTGGTTTTAGCCAAGTGGTAGTAGATGCCGCTAAGGTGGCGGCTGCTAGTTTAGTTGATTGTCAGGCTTTAACTATAGAGTCGTCTTTAAGTGTGGTGGGGGTGGTCGCTAAGCATCCTAAATTGGAACAGTATGAATTGCAGGCTACGGAGGTAAAAATAATTTCTTTAGCTGCCGAATATCCCATAAGCAAAAAAGAGCATGGCCCGGATTTTTTGTTGGACAATCGTCATTTGTGGTTAAGATCATCTAGGCAATGGGCAATTCAGCGAGTTCGTAATACCATTATTAACGCCACCTTTAGTTATTTGAACAGTCAGGGGTTTATTAAATTTGATTCACCAATTTTAACACCCACAGCTTGTGAGGGTACAACTAGTTTATTTGAATTGGATTATTTTGGCGAGCCAGCTTATTTAACTCAATCTGGGCAGTTGTATTTGGAAGCGGCTATTAGTTCCTTGGGGCGAGTATTTGATTTTGGGCCGGTTTTTCGGGCAGAAAAATCCAAGACCCGTCGGCATTTAATAGAATTTTGGATGATGGATGCCGAGGCAGCTTTTGTTGAACATGAAGACAATTTAAAAATTCAAGAAGCTTTAATAATTTTTATTGTTCAAGCTGTTTTGCGAGATAATTTAACTGAGTTACAAATCTTGGAACGTGATTTAACTCCTTTGCAAAATATTAAGGCACCATTTTACAGATTAACTCACCTTGAAGCCGTTAATAAATTAAGACAGCAGGGTAGCGACATAGGTGATTTGGATGATTTAGGAGCGGATGATGAAACAATTTTGACTAAAATGTATGATCGGCCGGTTTTTGTGGAAAAATATCCAGCCGAGGTTAAGGCTTTTTATATGAAGCGGGATCCAAGTGATCCAACTAGAGTGCTGAACGCTGATTTGTTGGCTCCGGAAGGTTATGGTGAAATAATTGGCGGTAGTCAGCGTGAAGATAATTATGAAGAATTAAAAAAACGGATGTTGGAACATAATTTATCACTCAGTGATTTTGGTTGGTATTTAGATTTAAGAAAGTATGGTTCAGTGCCGCATTCTGGTTTTGGTTACGGTTTGGAAAGAATTGTGGCTTGGCTGTGTGGTTTAAAGCATATTCGAGAAAGCATTCCGTTTCCCAGATTGCTTAACAGGTTAAGGCCGTAATTTTATATTCTAGATTTTTACTTCTATATCTTATGCAACGTATTTTTATTAAAGAAGCGGTTAATAAAATAGGAGAGCAAGTCTTACTGAAAGGCTGGGTTAATGGTCGGCGTAATTTGGGTAAAATGATTTTTATTGATTTACGTGATACCTCTGGTTTGGTTCAGGTGGTTATTTCTCCTAATTTATCCCAAGAGTCTTTAGTGGCGGCCAAAGAAATACGTCCGGAGTATGTAGTAGCGGTGCAGGGTACTGTTAAAACTCGAGAGAGTGGCCGAGAGAACACAGCTTTAACCAGTGGAGCTATTGAAATAGAAGCTAGTCAAATAACTATAATAAATTCAGCTAAAACTCCGCCCTTTGAAATAGCCAACGAGGATAGGCAAGCCAGCGAAGAATTAAGGTTAAAGTACCGTTATTTAGATTTACGACACGAACGGATGTCGCGTAATATTAAATTACGGGGTCAGATTATTAATTATGTAATTGATTATTTAACAGCCAAAGATTTTACTTATATCCAAACACCCATTTTATCTAAATCTACTCCAGAAGGTGCTCGGGATTATTTAGTGCCTTCGCGGGTGCATCCAGGACAATTTTTTGCTTTACCCCAATCACCTCAGCAATATAAACAGTTATTAATGGTGGCTGGGTTTGAAAGGTATTTTCAAATAGCCCCTTGTTTTAGGGATGAAGATGCGCGGGCCGATCGTAGTCCGGGGGAATTTTATCAAATTGATATGGAAACATCTTTTATGTCCCAGGATGAGTTGCTTAGTTTAACAGAAGAGATGTTTACTTCTTTGGTTAAAAAACTTTTTCCAGATAAATATTTTTCTACCATGCCCTGGCCTCGGTTAAAATATCAAGAAGTTATGGCCCAATATGGTACTGACAAACCAGACTTACGGCAAAATAAGGAGGATGTTAATGAATTAGCCTTTGCTTGGATAGTGGATTTTCCTTTATTCAATAAACAGACAACAGAAGATTTTTTTCACGGTTCAGGTCAAAGCGTTTGGGCGCCGTCGCATCATATGTTTACTAGACCCAAAGAAGAGGATGTGCCCTGGCTGGACACGGATCCGGGGCGGGTGCGGTCTTATCAGCATGATTTAGTTTTGAATGGTTTGGAAGTCGGTGGCGGCAGCTTGCGTATCCACGAAGCTCAGATTCAGGAAAAAATTTGGGATTTGATTGGATTTTCTGTTGAGCAAAAACAGCAGTTTAGTCATTTGATTGAAGCTTTTCAATATGGCGTACCGCCACATGGCGGTATTGCGCCGGGTTTGGATCGTTTGGTTTCAATTTTATGCGGCGAAAAGAATATTCGGGAAGTCATTGCTTTTCCCTTAACCGGTGACGTCCGGGATCCGTTAATGGGCGCGCCTAGCCAGGTTGATCCCGCACAACTTGTTGAATTGGGTATTAATTTTTCAAAAAAATAGTTGTCATGGTTTTACAAGGAAAAAAAGTTCAGTTGCGTCCGTTAAAATTGTCTGATTATAAGTGGCTTTATAAGTTAATTAATGATCAGCGGGTTAACCGTTTTTTACTAACCAGCGGTGTAAAGACTTTAGCTGCCGAAAAAGCCAAAGTTGCTAAAATGATTAAAGATAAAAAATCATACCATTTTATTATTGAAACTAATGTTAGCCAGGAACCAATTGGTATTATGACTTTGGGTCATATTGTTAAAGAACATGGTCGCGCTTCCACCGGAGCTTTTATAGCTAAAGCTTTTTGGAATAAGGGTTATGGTAGCGATGCTAAAATGACGCTTTTAAAATTTGCTTATACAAAACTCGGTTTGAATCGGATAGAAAGCTATGTTTATAAAAATAATCCCCGTAGTTTGCAATACAGTTTAAAATGTGGTTATAAGTTAGAAGGTTGTTTACGGCAGAGAGTTAAGAAGGGGCAAGAGTTTAAAGATGAATATGTTTTATCTGTTTTAAAAAAGGATTGGTTAAAAATAGCAAAAAAATATGATTACCTTTGAAGATATAAAAAGTAACCCTTATATAACGGAATATATTCAGCAGACTCAGGATTATATGGCCTGGTTAGGTTTTACC
The DNA here is from genome assembly GCA_018817715.1 of Patescibacteria group bacterium. Classification (NCBI taxonomy): domain Bacteria; species Patescibacteria group bacterium. The sequence goes on along the minus strand of JAHITT010000001.1, from coordinate 120,376 downwards.
GACCATGGTTTTAAGCATGTGGCCATTGTGGCCGAGCGGGCTCAAGCTTTGGCTCAGGCCGTTAAATTACCTAAACGCCAACAGGAATTGTCGGCTATGGCTGGTTGGTGCCATGATATGGCTAATTTTTTGGGTCGGACTCAGCATCATTATTGGGCGGGTATAATGTTTCATGAAACTTTTCGTGACAAAATGACTCCTCGAGATTTAGCTGTAGTTACGCAGGCCATTGTGGCTCACGATAAAGATGAGATAAAAATTCCTAGCAAAATAGCAGCTTGTTTGATTATTGCCGATAAATCGGATGTTCGGCGTAGTCGCGTTATTAATCCCAGCCCAGCTAATTTAAAAAAAGATATTCACGACCGTCTTAATTACGCAGTGACTGACAATCAATTAAAAATTGATGCTAAAAATAAGATTGTTACTTTAAAATTGATTATTGATGTTAATCGAGCTCCTTTGATGGAATATTTTCAAATTTTTAGCGAACGGATGGCTTATTGTCGTAAAGCGGCTGAGGTGTTGGGTTGGCGTTTTGGTATAGTTATTAATCATGTTAAGTTGTTGTAATTTTTATGCATTTTTCGGCTTTACAAAAATATATTTTGAAAAGCTGTTATTTAAATTCTACAGCTAAGGTGCCGCGTTTGGTTTTTATGAAGTATTATCAAAATTTAACTAAAGCACCTAAGCATGATGCCCAAGTGGGTAGTGTAACTAAAAGTTTGGAAAGTTTAATTGATCGTTCTTTGTTAAAAGGTTATGGCGTGCGTACACCTAGGAAATGGTTTATTAGTGAGATTAAATTAACGGCCGTGGGCAAAAAAGTGGCCAAGCGTTTAATAGGCCAACAGCCACCCTTACCCCTGCCTTTAAAAAAATTAATACTTAAAAAGTAAAATTATGGCCGGATTAATTCAAAAAGTTTTGTCTTGGTTGGGTGTTATGGGCACAATTGTGGCTTCTTATGTCACTTTACCAAAAATAACCATTCCTTTGGGTAATAATCAGGTTTGGCGCTTGGATCAGGATTTGCCAACTTGGGCTTTAGGGCTTTTGGTTGTTATATTGGTGGTGGTGGTGTTAAAGGTAGTAACCCATATTTTATGGCGGCTAGTTATTGGGGTGGTTATTTTAGCTTTAATCGGTTTAATTTTGTCTCGTTTTTTAAATGTTCCCTTACCAACAACTTTTTAAATTAATCATTAATCATAAATTAATATGAAAATACCAAGTAAAATAACCAATTTTTTAACAAAAAATAAAGTACCTTATGAGGTGGCTTTGCATCGGACTGTTTATACGGCTTATGATTTAGCTCAAACCATGAAAAAAGAAATGGACAAGGTTTTAAAAACCTTGGTTGTTAAAGCTGATAAATCGTATATTTTGGTGGTGGTGCCAGCTTCTTTTCGGTTGGATTTGTCAGCTTTAAAAAAAATGCTTAAAGCTAAGGCGGTTAAAATAGAAAAAGAACAAATTATGCCCAAGTTGTTTAAAATTAAGGCTGGAGCTATTAGCCCTTTTTATGGTCCGTTGCATAAGATGCCGGTTTATGTGGATAAAGCTGTTTTAAAAACACAAAAAGCTTTGGTGCAGGCTGGTAGTTTTGAAGAATCATTGCATTTAAAAAGTCGGGATTTAATAAAAGTCGTTGAAGGCGTAGTAGGTAATTTTGCTAAGAAGCATTACTTTGCTAAAGTTAAAAAGGCTAAAAACAAAACGACTAGTAAAAAACCAAAGATTAAAAAAGTTGTTAAATCTAAGAAGACTAAGAAATAACATGAGTTATCAAATAACTTTAGAAAAATTTCAAGGCCCCTTACACCTCCTGCTCCAACTTATCGAGCAGGAGGAGCTTGATATAACCGAAGTTTCTTTGGCTCAAGTGACAGATCAGTATATGTCTTATTTAAGCCAGGTAGAAGAACTTAATCCTGAAGAGGTGGCGGATTTTTTGGTGATAGCGGCTAAGTTACTTTTTATAAAATCTCGTTTGTTATTACCCAGTTTGCAGTTGGGCGACGAGCAGGAGGCCAAAGAATTAGAAGCTCAATTAAAATTGTATCGTGAATATTTAGTGGCTAGTAATTATTTGGCCAAACGCTGGCAGGCAGGCCAGATTTCTTTTGGTCGACCAAAACCTTTATTTATTAAATCGGTTGATAAGTTCATACCACCAGCCAACCTATCAGCTGAAAAAATGTCCGATGTTTGGCAGCATTTAATTTTATCTTTAGAACCTTTAATAAAATTGCCGGAAGTGGCTTTTAAGCGAGTTATTTCTATTCAAGAAAAAATAAATAATCTACGATTATTAATTAAAGAAAAAATTAATGTTGATTGGTTATCATTCGTTAAAGGGGCGCAGGATAAAACGGAAATGATTGTATCTTTTTTAGCCTTGTTAGAATTAGTTAAGCAACACCAGCTAGTGGCTGAACAAAGTGATTTATTCAGTAATATTAAAATTAGTAAGATTTAAGTTATGTCCAAGGAAACAGAAGTTAGTCAAGTCAAAGCTAAATTGGAAAGTTTATTATTAGCGGCCGGTAAGGCGGTTAACCAAAAGCGTTTAGCAGAAATTTTAAAAATAACCGTCGCTGATATAGCCGTTGCAGTTCAGGAATTGCAAAAAGATTATCTGGAGCGGTCAACTGGTTTTCGGTTATTATTGAACGGTTCAGAAGTTGCTTTGGTAACTAATCCAGATTATGCAGCTTTAGTAATGGAATTGGTTCAGCAAGAAGAAATGGGTGAATTAACTCGGCCACAATTGGAAGCTTTGTCCGTTATTGCTTATCGTGGTCCAATTAGTAAAGCTGAATTAGAACAAATTAGGGGAGTTAACTGTAGTTTGATTTTGCGTAATTTACAAATTCGCGGTTTGGTACAGGAAACGGGTTCAGCTGGGGAATTGTCTCGTTATCAGGTTACTATGGATTTTTTACGTCATTTGGGGTTAGGTTCCAATTTGGAGTTACCCAATTATCAAGAACTTTCCAGTCATGAAATTTTACAGCAATTTACGGCTCAAAATTCTTCTGCCCAATAGAAACCAATGGTTGGTTATTGGCTTATTGGCCATGGGTTTTTTGTGGTGGCCAGCGGCTTGGTCTAATAATAATTATAATCGGCAAGGTACCTTGCCTAAATTATCCTTAGCCAGCCAGCAGGCTCCAGTTAATTGGTCAGCGGTTTATAATTTAGCGGACTTGGATTTAGCTAGTCGTAGTGTTCTATTGGTTGAGGTGACTGATTGGTTTATTGTTGGGGCGAAAAATCCGGAGCAGATTATGCCCTTGGCTAGTTTAACCAAGTTGATGTCTTTACGTTTAGTACGCGACAGTCAACTTAATTTATCTACTTTAGTGACGGTAGAGCCGGTTAGTCAAATTACTGATTGGCAAGCTTATGTAAGTGAAGATGAAGCTGTTAGTCAGTTGCCAGTCTTAAAGCAAGAGTCCTTAAGTGTCGAGCAGGCTATACAGGCTAGTGCAGTGGCTTCGGCTAATAATGTTGTTTTGGCTTTGGTTAAAAAAGTTAGTCCAAGTTTGGAAGCTTTTGTTTATAAAATGAATCAAACTGCTTATGGTTTGAATTTAGGGCAAATGGTTTTTTCTGATCCAACTGGTTTAAGTGCCTTAAACAAAGGGACGGCTTGGCAGATGGCTAGGTTGGCCGCTTGGGTTTGGCAGGATGAATTTATTAAATCAGCTGGTTTGGCCCATGAGGTGGTAATTAAAACAGATAAAAATTCTTTTCGGCTGATTAATACTAACCAATTGCTTAGCCAGCCAGCTTGGCGTATTAGTGCTAGCAAAACGGGACATCTTAATGAAGTGGGTTATAATTTGGTTATGCAGGCCAGTGATACTGCCGGCCGGGTCTATTTAATGGTTTTATTGGGTGCACCAACCGATCAGTTGCGACGTCAGGATGCTTTTAGGTTAATGGCTTGGCTTGAATCCATTAGTTGAGCCGTGTATGATAAAAAGTGTGCTGTTAAAGTGTTTTGGAGTTATTAAATTACTATTGAAATAATTCATTGGTTAGGTAATGATTATGTCTAATTCTTCCGCATCTTTAATAATAGCTAATTGGAAAATGAATCTGTCGATTAAAGACAGTGTGATTTTGGCTAAAAAAATTCTTAAGTCTTATAAATCATTACAAACTAAAAAATCTTTGGAATTGGTTTTATGTCCGACTTTTCCCGCTTTATGGCCAGTAGCTAAGAGTTTGCTTAAATCTAAGATAAAATTGGGCGCTCAGGATATTTTTTGGCAATCTACTGGAGCTTATACTGGTGAGGTGTCGCCAGTTGTTTTGGTTGAAGCAGGGGTTAGTTATGTGTTGATTGGTCATTCAGAAAGGCGTCAGTATTTAAAAGAGACTGATGTAATGATTAAGCATAAAGTCGCGGCGGCTTTAGCCGTTGGTTTAGTGCCAGTAGTTTGTGTGGGCGAAACTTTTGCCGAACGTCAAGCTGGACGTAAAGATATAATAATTTCTCGTCAAATTCAGCAAGCTTTGGCTGGCTTGTCTTTAACTAAAGATCAGCGGGTGGTGGTGGCTTATGAGCCAGTTTGGGTGATTGGTTCTGGTCAGGCCGTTGATAATCAGGAATTGATTCATACTGCTCAAGTAATCGGACAGACTTTGGTAGATATTTTTTCCAGCTCCAAATTATTAAGCGGTCAAGTTAGATTGGTTTATGGCGGTAGTGTGGATGCTAGTAATATTGCCACTTGTTTGAGTGATTGGCCGTTGAGCGGTGTGTTAGTGGGTGGAGCCAGTTTACAGGAAGATAGATTTAGTCAGCTATTAAAGCAGTTGTAAATTATGGTAATCGATATTATTTTGGTTATAGTTTTGTTGTTGGGTCTAGTAGGTTTGATTGTTTTAGCTATTGGTAAGTTTCCCATCCTTAAATTAATTGATGTGGATAATTTAAGCGGTTTAAAACAGCAAGAAGTTAAACAAGATTTAGTGGAAGCTCGTTTACAGCGTAAGTTACAAAGAGGCAAGCGTTGGCTTAAAAAACAATTTGATCCTTGGTATAAAAAAATTCAGTTCAAACAGGATCAGTTAAAACAATCTGTTCAACAAATGGAAGAGAAGGTGGCTCAGCAGGAAGTATCTTTGGGTAAAGTTGAGGAAGTAGTGGCAAAAATTTTAAACAAGGCTGAGCAGGCTAAGCAGGAAGGGGATTTAGCCGAAGCAGAGAATTTATATTTAAGCGCTATTCAACACCAGCCAACTAATTTGGATATTTATCAAAGCTTGGCTGATGTGTATTTGGAAACTAGAGATTACGAGCAAGCTAAAGAAGTTTTGGAATATTTAGCAGAACAAGGTCGGGCTCGTTATTCTTCTTTGGGTTTAGCTAAAGTAGCTCAAGGTCAGGGTTTTTTAGAAGAAGCTAAGGGTCAGTATCTTAAAAGTTTGGCTCTTAAAAATACTATTCAGCTCCATTTGGAGTTGGCTTATGTCTATCAACAATTAGGTGATTTTAATCAGGCCTTAGCTCATTTGACTGAAGCTCGAGAATTGGAGCCTAATAGCCCTAAAGTGCTTGACTTTTATATAGAACTCAGTATAGTAAATGGGCATCTGAACGAGGCACAGGAAGCTTTAGATGTTTTACGCGAGGTAAATTCAGACAATCAAAAAATTAATGACTTTACCGAACAAATTAGAGCACAGGTTCAAAAAAATAAACCAATTAAAAGACGGTCTAGTAAGAAAATTACTAGTTTTGGTGTTAAAATAGATTAAAATTAGTTTGGTTGATAAATATTTAAAGATTTTAAATTGGTCAAAGTAAGGCCACTTTTTAAAAATTAGATTTTGTCCTTCGCGAGCCGATGTAGCTCAGTTGGTAGAGCAACTCCATGGTAAGGAGTAGGTCCGCGGTTCGAATCCGCGCATCGGCTCAGGGGGGACAAATTTTTAAGGGTCGGTACCGAAGCGGTCAAACGGGGCAGACTGTAAATCTGCTGGCTTTATGCCTTCGTAGGTTCGAATCCTACTCGGCCCACCACTTTGAATATAAAAAGATAATTAGTCGACCTTTGAATATTTGGGGGGATGGAAAAGGATTCGAAGGGCGCGAGAAAAAACCGAGCGAGCGCAGGTTTTTGTGTGTAGCGCCCGGGTGCCCGAGTCGGAGCGAGGGAGAATCCTACTCGGCCCACCATTCAACTCGCTGTGCTTGCTTAGGGTGAACCATAAATTATTAAAGAATGGGCCGATGTAGCTCAGTTGGTAGAGCAACAGTTTTGTAAACTGTAGGTCGTCGGTTCGAACCCGACCATCGGCTCCAGTTTAAAATTAATTTTAATTATTACTTTCTATATTATATGTCACAGGATAATCTTATTAAGATGGAGTGTAGCGATTGTCATCGCATTAACTACCATTCTTTCCGTAACAAGAAAAAAGTTAAAACTCGTTTGGAAACCAAAAAGCATTGCAATTGGTGTAAGAAGCACGTTTTACATAAAGAGACCAAGTAATCCGTTAAGTGCGGATTATGGGGGTGTCGTTCAGTGGCAGGACCTTGGTCTCCAAAACCAATGACGTGGGTTCGATTCCTACCACCCCTGCCAAGACAAATTACCTCACCGTTTGGGTGGGGTGTTTTGTTTTTAGTTGGATAAATAAGAGGAATCGAAGGGTACGAGACGAAATTTTTACTATCCCTAAAACAAAAAATCCCTAAGATATTTTTAAGGGATTTTTAGATAGTTTTTTATAAATTCAAAAAACGCTGACGCAGTTTAGTAATAGCGGTTAATTCAATTGTAGCGTAAATAATACCCGGCGAATCAGATAGGCTGGAGAGGGTTTTAAGCGGATGACAAATTTTGCTACGTTTAAAAGTTTCTTTATTAAAAGCATCCACCATAATAAAGTAAGACATAGAATCAAAAGCTCGCACTTGGGGTATTTTATCTAAAACTTCTTTAGTGTGAGGATGTGATACTAGGTAGCTAGGACAAAAAATAACCTGGGCACCATCACGAGCCAGTTTTCGTATATCTTCCGGATAGGCGTAATCCCAGCAGTTTATAACAGCAAAGTTTAAATTATCTATAGTTAATACTTTATTGTTTTTTCCTTCTTTGACTGTGGAGCGTTCGGTAAAAAAAGTGTGTTTTTTGTTGTACTTATGAATAGTTTCGCCATTTTTGTTAATTACCCACAATTGATTTCTAATATGGCCGTCTATTTTAAGGTAAGTGCCAAAGATAACATTTATTTTATATTTTTTGGCAGCTTGTTTAATTTGTTCGATTTCTTTATTAATATTACGTATTAGTTTTTCATCAGATACCAAACAGATTTCTGGTAGGCAAAGGTAGTCGGCCTGCTGGGCGGCGGCTGTGGTAATGGCTAGTAGTATTTTTTGTAGATTTTTTTCAATATTGTCACCAACTTCAATTTGGCCAGCGGCAATTTTTATAGACATTAGTTATTGGATTAAATAATTTTTCTTTGTATAGTTAAGATAACAGAGCATAGTTGAAGTTTCAAGGTAATAGTCAGTGAATTTGATATAAATTATAAATCAAATTTTACCCTTGTACCAACGTGTTAACACGTTAGTACAAGGGAAGAAAGTTTATTTTGTCAGCATCAATTTTTCGATTTGATTTAGTCTCTTATGGTATAATCAAACTTGTTATGAAATTTAAGTTTGTATTATCAATAATTTTAGTAGTCAATTTTTTGTTTTGGCCTTATTTAAGCGCTTTAGGGCAGGGGAGTGTCACCCAACAGCAATTGCAGGTTGAACAGCAGAGGTTAGAGCAGGAATTAAAAGAAATTGAAGTGCAAATTGAACAGTACACTAAAGAACTAGGTCGCACTCAATCACAAAAAGCCACCCTGAATAATAAAATTCGCGAACTTAGGATAAAACAATCATCCATTGCTTTGCAGATTAAGCAAACCACCTTGCAACTACAAGGCACAGAAAAGCAGATTAACAAAACCCAAGGTGATATTGATATTAACGAGCAGAGGCTTACTGGTTTACATAAGGAAATGGCGAAAATTATACGGCAGTTGCATATTACCAGTCAGCAGAATACGGTTTTTAACATGTTTTTGTACGATAAAGGTATTTCTGGTTTTTTTGATGAAATCCAAACTTATAAATTATTAAGTGATCAGTTGTTTAGTTTGTTAGAGCATTCCAAGGAAGAAGGTTTAAAGCTGGTTGATTATAAAAAAAATTTGGAAAATCAACGGGAGGGTCAAAAAAATTTAATTTCCATCGCTAATTTACAAAAAAATTCTTTATCCCAAAATATCTCTCAACAAGATAATTTGCTTAGCCAAACCAAAGGTCAAGAAGCAGCTTATCAACAACTTTTAAAAGATAAAAAAAAGAAGGCTGATGAAATTCGGGCCCGTATTTATGAACTTTTTGGTACGACCAAGCGGGTTACTTTTGGCGAAGCTGTGCAAATTGCTCAATGGGTATCGGAGCGAACCGGTGTTAGAGCAGCTTTTTTGTTGGCGGTTTTAACTCAAGAGTCCAATTTGGGTAAAAATGTCGGCACTTGCAATCGGGCCAGTGACCCGCCAGAAAAAGGCTGGCGGGTAATTATGAAACCGACCCGCGACCAAGAGCCTTTTTTGCAAATTACCAAGGAGTTAGGTTTGGATCCCGACACTACACCGGTGTCTTGCCCAATGCGCGATAAACAGGGTAAGCAAATCGGCTGGGGTGGTGCTATGGGCCCGGCTCAATTTATTCCTTCCACTTGGCTTGGTTATCGGGATAAAGTAGCCAAGATTACTGGCCGGACAGCTAATCCTTGGGATATTCGGGATGCTTTTGTGGCCGCTGGTGTAAAGTTAGGCGCCGATGGCGCTAGGCAGCAATCGGGCGAGTGGACAGCCGCTATGAAGTATTTTGCCGGTTCGGTTAACCCGGCTTATAGTTTTTATGGTGACAGTGTTGTGGCTTTGGCGAATCGTTATCAGGATGATATAGATAGCTTGAATTATTAGTAATTTTTAAATAATAAAATTTGTATGGATCAAGTTGAAAAATTTATCACCCTAAACAACCAGGCTAAAATGCCGTTGGTTGGTTTGGGTACTTGGAAGTCCCAGCCTGGTCAGGTGGGTGAAGCTGTTAATTTTGCTGTTCTTAAGGCCGGTTATCGTCATATTGATTGTGCGGCAATTTACGGCAATGAGCCGGAAATCGGTCAAGCCTTTAGTAATATTTTCGCTAGCGGTCTAAAACGGGAGGAATTATTTATCACCAGTAAATTATGGAATACTAAGCATGCTCCCCAAGATGTTTTGCCGGCTTGTCAAAAAACTTTGCAGGATTTACAGGTAGATTATGTGGACCTTTATTTAATGCATTGGGGAGTGGCTCAGGGGATTAATAATGGCGACAATCAACCGCCAACAGTTAAAGTGTCTTTACAGCAGACCTGGCAGGCTATGGAAGAGTTAGTAGATAAAGGTTTGGCTAAAGCCATAGGTTTGGCTAATTTTACTGGACCGATGATTATGGATATTTTAACTTATGCCAGAATTCAGCCAGCGGTCAATCAAGTGGAATTGCATCCTTATAATTCTCAGGATCGTTTAGTGGCTTTTTGCCAGGCTCAGGGTTTAACTGTTACGGCTTATTCACCTTTGGGTTCGCCAGGTAATTTTGTAAATCAATTGGAGGCTCCAGTCTTATTACAAGACAGTCAACTTAAACAGATTGCCGCCCGCCATAAAAAAACACCAGCACAAATTCTTATTCGTTGGGCTATTCAACGCCAAACCGTGGTTATTCCTAAAAGCGTTAGCCAGTCGAGAATTAAGGATAATATTGAGGTATTTGATTTTTCTTTAACTGAGGCGGATTTGGCGCAATTAGCCAACTTAGGTTGTAAATACCGCTATGTTGATCCTTGGTTGTGGTGGGGAATTCCTTATTTTGATTAATAGAACTTCTAAGTTTTATAGTTAATTTAAACAGGTTTTGTGCTATAATTTATTAGCTGATTATTAATTAAAATTTTTATGTATTTTATTCCTTTAGCAGTTCTATTTTTATTAATTATTTGTATCCGCCAAATAAATCAGTATGAGAGGGGGGTTAGATTTACTTTGGGGAAATTTACGGCCATTATGGAGCCGGGTTGGCGTTTAGTTATACCGATTTTTCAAAGTTACGTTAAGGTGGATATGCGCGTTAAAGCCGTGGATGTGCCGGACCAGGAAGCTATTACCAAAGATAATATTTCTGTCCGGGTCAATGCGGTAATTTATTATAAAGTTCAATCAGCCGAAAAAGTTATTTTGGAAGTGGAAGATTATAAATATGCCATTTCTCAACTAGCGCAAACTACTATGCGTAATGTTGTTGGTGAAGTGGAATTAGATGAGTTGTTAAGTAATCGCGATAAGATTTCCGAAAGGATTCGGGAAATCGTGGATAAGTTAACGGATCCTTGGGGTATTAAAGTAGATTCGGTGGACTTAAAAGATATTACTTTGCCCGAAGAAATGAAACGCGTTATTGGTAAACAAGCAGAGGCGGAGCGAGAAAAACGATCTGTAATAATTAAAGCTGAAGGTGAAGTTATTGCAGCTGATAATATGGCCAAAGCGGCTCAAATAATGTCTTCTAGTCAAGGTGCTTTGCATTTAAGAACTTTGCAGTCTATTAACGATGTTAGCTCTGATCAGTCTAATACTATAATTTTTGCTGTGCCTTTAGAGGTTTTGCGGGCTTTTGAAAAAATCGGTGGTCAGAAGGAGTAATTAAATGTTAGATTTAAGCTTAATCGGCTTGGCTGGGCCAGCTTTTTTAGCTGGGGTGCTGACTTTTTTGGCTCCTTGTACTTTGCCATTATTACCTGGTTATTTGGGTTTTATTAGTGGCTTGTCTTTTAAGGATTGGCAAGACGGTCCTATGTCTTTGGGGCTTCGTTGGCGGGTTTTTAAAAATGGCTTATGGTATGTTTTAGGTTTTAGTTTAGTTTTTGTGGTGTTGGGTGGTCTAGTTGGTTGGGCTGGTTCTGGGTTAGGTAGTTACCGGTTTTTATTAGCTCGTTGGGGTGGCCTATTGGTTATATTTTTTGGTTTATTTTTATTGTGGGGTGATAAATGGTCTGGTTTTGGATTTTTACAAAAAAATAGTCGTTGGTCTTTAGTTAATGTTTTACAACCAGGCCGGCCTTTGGCTTCCTTTTTATTCGGTGTGGTATTTGCTTTTGGTTGGACTCCTTGTGTTGGGCCCATTTTAGGTTCAATTTTATTATTGGCTTCTAGCCAAGCTAGCTTAGGAACTGGTGCTTTATTATTATTAATTTTTGCCGCGGGCTTGGCGGTGCCTTTTTTAGTGGCCGCTATTAGCTTAGGTTCAATCGGACATTATTTACATCGTTGGGGTAGATACTTAAGAATTATTTCCTATTTGGGTGGTTTGTTTCTTATTGGGTTAGGTGTTTTAATGGTCTGGAATAAATTTGATTGGTGGGTGGCCTTGGCTTATAAATGGTTGGGTTTTATAAATTATAATTCTTTATTGAATTTTTTATAGATTAATTAGGTGGTTAATAATTATTGCAAACCATTTGCAATAATAGTTTAGGTTTGTTAAAATGTTATTTATGAAGCAATCAGTTAATGTGTTAACTGCCCAGGGTTATCGATTAACCAAACCACGTCTGCAGGTTTTAGCTGTTTTAAAACAGCTAAAGCAGCCCGTGGCTGTTAAAGTAATTTATCAAAGATTAAAAAAACAGGGAATAGATTTAGTTTCGATTTATCGGGCTTTGGATTTATTTGTTAGTTTGGGTTTTGTTTTTGCAGAAATATTCGGTAAAGATAAAAGATATTATTTGGCTGATCAACCACATCATCATATTAGTTGTTTTAAATGCCGTAAGGTAGCTTGCTTACCTTGTCAGCACAATTTTTCTAAAATCAAAGGGTTTAAAAAAGTTAGTCATCAGTTAGTTTTAACTGGTCTTTGCCAGGCTTGTTCTTAGATTTAATTGGTTATGAAAAGTTTTTTTATTTATTTATTAATTGGTGTAGGTTTAATTTTATTGATTATTGGTGGCTTGGTGTATAAGCGGTCGACTAGTCAGGTAAAACCTCAGGTGGTTGGTAATCAAGTTTTGCAGGTGGTGGCTACTGTTTATCCTTTGGCTGATTTAGTTAAACAAATCGGTCAAAATAGAGTAAGGGTGGTAAGTTTATTATCGCCGGGTGTTAGCCCTCATACTTTTGAAATAAAACCCTCAGATATTAAAAATTTGCAATCAGCCCAGGCAGTTTTTACTATTGGTTATGGTTTGGATAATTGGTTTAGCCAACTAGCCGATGGATTGCCGGTTAAGCAAGTTTATCAAGTAACCAAAGGAATAACTTTAAAACAGCTGGCTTTTACTCACCATGATCAAGAAGAAGGAGAGTCTTCCGCTGATCCGCATTATTGGTTGTCGACTGTTAATGGCCGAATAATGGCTGGTAATATTTATGATATTTTGGTCGCTTTGGATCCGGCGGGGCAGGCTTATTATTATAAAAATTTACAAATTTTAAATAATGAATTAGTAAAAGTAGCCGCAGACGGTCAGGAAAAATTAAGTAGCTTAAGTACCAAGGATTTAATACTTTTTCATGAGTCCTTTAATTATTTAGCAGCCGAATTTAATTTAAAGGTGGTGGGCGTTTTTGAAGCTTCACCTGGTCGTCAACCAACGCCTCAACAACTTAAAGACATTTATGATGCCGCTACCCGTTATGGTCTTAAAGTAATTTTTTCTGAACCACAGTTTGCTAACGACAGCCTTAAACCATTGTTAGATGATCTGCATCTTAAATTATTCGTTTTAGATCCTTTAGGTGGGTCGGTTGGTCGATTTAGTTATGTGGATTTATTACGTTATAATATAGACACTCTTTATGAAGCCTTACGAGACTAACTCAGCTATTAATATCAGTAATTTGACAGTTATTTTAGGCAACCAAAAAATTTTGGATAATATTAGTTTTACGGTAACGGCCGGAGCAGTGGTGGCTATAATCGGGCCCAATGGTTCTGGCAAAACAACTTTATTAAAAGCTTTTTTAGGTTTAGTGCCTTATACTGGAGAAATAAAATTATTTGGTCAATCACCTAGGGATTTTTTAGGCCAGGTTGGTTATGTGCCTCAGCGTTTTTCTTTTGATAGGACGTTCCCTTTAACTGTTGAGGAATTTTTAAAATTTTCTTCGCCGACTGGAAAACCTTCTCGTTTAAAACACGCTCTTAAAGAAGTGGAGATGTTAAAGTATGGTGGTAAAATGTTGGGGGTTTTATCGGGTGGACAATTGCAACGGGTTTTAATAGCTCGGGCTTTGCTTAACGATCCTAAAATTTTATTTTTAGACGAGCCAACGGCCGGTGTGGATGTAGAAGGGGAGAAAGATTTTTATCAATTATTGGCCCATCAAAATAAAGAGCACGGTGTTACTATAGTTATGGTTTCACACGAATTAAGTATGGTTTATGCCCAGGCCAGTCAGGTGGTTTGTTTGGATAAACATTTAATATGCTCGGGAGTTCCTAAGCAGGCAATTACTCCGGAAGTTTTAAAAAAATTATATGGCGGAGAAATAAATTTAGCCAAGCACAATCATTAATTTATGTGGGAAATTTTACAATATCCTTTTATGCAACGGGCCTTGATAGCCGGCTTAATGTTGGCTTTGTTAATGGCTAGTTTAGGTATTTTTGTGGTGCTTAGGCAGATGTCTTTTTTTGCTGATGGTTTGGCTCATGCTTCTTTAGCTAGTGTGGCTATTGGTCTTATTTTTTCCTGGAGTCCTTTATTGACGGCTTTATCTTTGAGTATATTTTTTGCTTTGTTGGTTTATTTTGTGGAAAAGTATTGGCGTTTATCAACCGATACGATTATTGGTTTAATTTTTACTGGTGGGATGTCTTTGGGTGTTTTGCTAATTAGTTTATTGCCGGGTTATCAGCCTGATTTGATGAGTTTTTTATTTGGTAATATTTTAGCTATCCGTCAGGTGGAATTGTGGTATGTTTTATTGATTGGTTTTTTTATAATGGTTTTTGTAATTTACAATTTTCGATCTTTGATTCTATGGTCTTTGGATGCGGAAACAGCCTATGTTTCCCAAAAACCTGTTCGTTTTTTGCAGTTAGCCTTATATGTTGCTTTGGCTTTGGCTGTAGTGTTGGGTATAAAAATTATGGGTGTAATTTTAGTTAGTGCCCTTTTAATAGTTCCTGTGGCCAGTGCTAAAGTGGTGGCCCGTTCTTTGAATCAGTTAGTCGTTTTTAGTTTGATTTTTGCTCAAGTGGTTACTTTGGCTGGTTTAGTTTTATCTTATTATTTAGATTTGCCCAGTGGTCCGACCGTGGTTTTATTCGGTGTTTTGTTATTTATTTTAGTTTTAGGGTGGTCTTTGTTTAATAAAAAATAAAAAGTTATCACTTGTTTTTGTGGAATATTTATTGTATAATACTAAGAGTGATGGCTAAGTATTAAGTTTTTTGATTTATGAAGAATAAAATGATTATTTACGGAGTGGTTGTTATTTTACTAGCGGTGGCTGTGATTGTTTATAATAAAGTTGGTTTTTTAAAGACCAATCAAACTGAACTGGTTGATAATGAATCAATCGAGATGGTTAGCGACGATTTAACAGCTGACAGCCAGGAAATGGATGGCCTAACTTTTGTACCTTATGTTAATCGTTCTGTTGGTTATACAATTGATAGGCCTAATCGTTGGTATTGGCGGCATTATATAAAGAGCCAAATCGGCGCCGGTTATCCCCATGTAGAAGATTATTTTATGACTAGTTCTAAGCCTTTGCCCGGTTTATCAGCTGATATTTTAGGGCAGATTGTTATAGAGGTTTCTGGTCAAGAATTAAATGAATTAAGTTCTGGTTTAGATATATTTACCAAAAGTGAGGCTCAGGTGGGCGGGTTACCAGCTATTAGATATGAAGGTGTAAAAAAAGATTCAGCTGGTCAGGAAACAAAAGTGATTGAGTATCAAATCAGACGCGATAATCAATCTTTCCGGTTTATTTATTGGCAAATTCTAGAATTAGCTGACAGTAGTCAGGTGTTTGAAAAAATGGTAAAAAGTTTTACCTTTGGTATTTAAATTTTTATAAATAAAATAGAGCTGCTTTTAGGGCAGCTCTTTTAAGTTATAAATAGTTTTCTTCGAAATTTGTTTGGTTTTCTTTTTTTATAGGTTTGTTATAAATTTTTTCTGTTTGAATAGAGTCTTTGTTTCTAATTTTAATTAGATATTTTTGAGTTTTTGTACCATTGAATAAATTTTCTAGCGTTACCGTAATAGGATATGTTTTTTTGTTAATTGTTATATTGCTCCAGCATAACGGTTTTATGGTAGTATTTTCCTTTTCTATTACTCTTTCTACCAATTCCATCATTCGGTCGCTAATAAAGTCGCAAGCCAAATGATTGTTTCCTTTATGAGTAGAATTAATAAAACCAAGTAACTCAATTTCCACTAGCACATTTGATTTTGGTGAAAATTGCAGCTTTTCTAAACCCAGGTTTATAAGCTGGAAAAATTTTTTAATTAATTTCCTTTCGGAAGGGGAAAATTCTAAAAACCAGGGGTATATTAAATCATTATTATAAAACATTTTAAACCTCCTTAGAATCAGTTGTTTTTAAGTAGCTTTTTTTGTTTTAATAAATTGTCTGGTATTTTCTCTTTAAGTAAGTTTTTTGTCAACTTGATTTTAACCCTTAACCCCTTGACAAAAAATAAGTAAAAGCCCTTGTGGATTAGGTGTTTTTAGGGGTTTTTGCTATACTGATTAAGCTAATTCGTTTAACCCTACCTTACCCCTATGGCTAAAGGTATGTCTAAATCTCAGGTGTTGGCTAACCTGGCCGAAACAACCGGTCACAGCAAAAAAGAGGTTGTCGCCACCTTGGAAGCTTTGGTTTCTCTCGCTTACCGCGAGACTAAGAAATCAGGCGAGTTTACAGTTCATGGTCTTGGTAAGCTGGTCAAAAAGCAGCGCGCCGCTCGCATGGGCCGCAATCCAGCTACCGGTGAAAGCATAAAAATTCCGGCTAAGACCGTTGTTAAATTCAGGTTGGCTAAAGCCGCTAAGGACGCCATTCTGTAATTAAGGTTTAGATTGGTTGGTCGCCCACTGACTAATCTAAAAAAATAAACCACCTCTCTTTGTTGACTGCTTCTTAAAAAAGCGGTCGGGAAGAGGGGTGGTTTTATAAAGATAAATATTAGATTATTGTGCTATAATTAAAAAGTCTTTATGTGGGTAACTGTCGGTTTAACAGTTTTATTAGTAATTTTATTTTACCTGATTGGCCAAGCAGCTGATTGGGTGATTATTAATGTTAAAAAATTGGGTGGGCATTTGGGAATTAAGCATGTTTGGTTAGGTATTCTTTTAGGCATACTTACTTCCATGCCAGAATTTTTTGTCGGTTTGCAGTCTTTTTTTAAGCAGTCCGGCCAGTTAGCTTATGGTAATTTGGTGGGGGGTATTGTGGTTTTAATTGGTTTAATAGCTGGTTTGAGTGCTATTTTTTTAGGTAAATTAGAAGTAGAGGCAAGTTTTTCTCGGCGGGATATATTTTCCATTATTGTTTTTTTGGGATTGCCAGTGTGGTTGGCGGCTGATGGCAGTTTAAGTTGGTTAGATGGTTTGTTAATGGTGGCTTTGTATGGTTTTTTGCTTTCCCATTTAATAGACACTAAGGAAAAATTAAATACTTCTGTTCAGGTTGAACCAGGGGCTAGTAATTTACGTAATATCATTTATATGATGTTAGGTTTGGGCGTCATTATGGTATTAAGTAATTTTATAATGGACGTAACTATGAATTTGATAGGTCGATTGGGTATACCAAATTTGATAGCTGGTTTGTTAATTTTTTCCATCGGCACCAATCTTCCAGAAATTAGCTTAGCTTTAAGCGCTTGGCGTAGTCGCGCTCGGGAATTATCTTTGGGTAATTTATTAGGCAGTGCCATGGCTAATGTTTTGGTATTAGGTTTATTATCGTTTATCAAGCCGGTATTTATACCCTTGGGCGGTTCGTTCATTTTTTTAGCCACCGTGATGCTTATGCTGTTAGTTGGTTTTATGGTATTTTCTAGTACCGCCGGTAATATTAACCGGCGAGAAGGCGCGGTTTTAGTAATGATTTATTTATTTTTTATAGTAGGTGTAATTTTTAACGGATTATTATGAGTTGGCTAATTTGGGCTTCCATTGGTTATTTTTTTAACGCTACAGCCTTGGCCGTGGATAAAGCTTTGCTTAATCGGCAGGAGCTTAGAGAACCGGCGGTTTATACTTTGTTGCAAGCTATTTTAGGCTTGTTAGTATTGGTTTTGTTGCCTTGGATAGTTTGGCCAAGTGGTTCGGCTATGGGTTTGGGTTTAATAGCTGGTTTCTTTTTTGCTTTGGGTTTATGGTTGATGTTTAAAGTTTTAGCAGTGGGTGAGGCCTCACGGGTGCCGGCTTTTATTGGTAGTTTAAGTCCATTGTTTGTTTTTGCTGCTTCTTGGTTAATGATTGGTGAGCGTTTAAGCCCTTTGGCTTTAAGTGCTTTTATTGTTTTGGTGGTGGGTGGTTTTTTTATGGTGGGTGGTCCGGGCGGTTTGCGCGGACGGTCTTTGGGGTTGGCCATAGGTTCAGCTTTGGCTTTTGCTTTGTCTTATGTTTTTTTAAAGATTACTTTTGAACAAAGTTCTTTTTTTGCGGGTTTAGTGTTGATTCGTTTAGGTGTCTTTTTGGCCAGTTTATTTTTATTATTAATCCCTGGTACTTGGCAAACTTTTGTTAATAGTTTTAAAAGCGGTGCTAAAGTTAAATTTGCTTTTATTGGTGGCCAGGCTTCTGGTGCTTTGTCTGGTTTGTTGACTAGCTATGCCATATCTTTAGCCAGTGTGACTTTGGTAAACGCTTTGCAGGGTGTGCAATATGTTTTTTTATTAATTATGGCTTTAGTGGTTTCTTTTAAATATCCGCAATTATTTAAAGATGAATTTGGTGGCCAAACAGCGGTACGTAAAATAATTGGTACTTTTGCTGTCGTAGTGGGTTTGTGGCTTTTAAGTATTTCTTAAGATATGAAATATCTAAAGTGGTTTTTTTTAATTATTTTATTAGTTATAGTGGTTGGTTTAGTAAGGCTGAAGACCTGGCCTAAGAATAATCAGCCGCTTTTGGTAGCGACTTTTTCTGCTGAGCAGGCCCGTTATTTGGGGTTGGATGTTTTTGAATCTTATGAAAAAATAATTAGAGAATTAAAACCTAAACAGATTCGCTTACAAGCTAATTGGGACGATATAGAAAAACAGTCTGGCCAATTTGATTTTGTTGAATTGGACAGTTTGATTAGTCTAGCCAAGCAAAATAATATCGCAGTGACTTTAGCCATTGGTCGTAAATTACCACGTTGGCCGGAATGTCATGATCCTGATTGGTTAAAAAACTTGCGACCGGATGAAGTAGATGAACGTTTGTTTAGTATGTTAGAGCAAGTAGTGGCTCATTATCAGGCTAATGAAGCGATTGTTAGGTGGCAGTTGGAAAATGAACCACTTTTTACTTTTGGTAATTGTCCAGTGCCTAATTGGCATCGTTTGGTTAAAGAAGTTAATTTGCTTAGACGGCTAGATTCTAGTCGTCCGATTTTATTGACTGATTCAGGAGAATTATCGGCCTGGTGGGAAACAGCTAGTTTGGCTGATGTGCAGGGCGTAACTCTTTATCGGGTTACTTGGAATCCTTTAACTGGTTATTTTACTTATCCACTGCCGGCTGTTTGGTATAGGTTAAAAGCGGCTCTAGCTAGTTTATGGGTTAAAGATATTATTATTAGTGAGTTACAGCTAGAACCTTGGGCGCCTGACGGACTTAATAATATAACTTATGAACAAGTGCAAAAATCTATGAGTTTGGCCAGGTTTAATAATAATGTAAATTATTTTTATAAGATTGGTTTTAATGAAGGTTTTGTTTGGGGGATAGAGTGGTGGCTTAAAGCCGATCAATTAGGTTGGCCAGAGTATTGGCAGGCTGGTTTAAAGATTTTTAACAAGTAATCAAAATTTTATGTTGGCTATTTTAATATCAATTGTTGTCGTGGTGGTGGTAATTTTGGTTTTGTCTCGTTTAATAAACCGTTGGTTGGTTGATTTGATTGGCCAAAGAGCTTATATAATAATTTTTTGGCCCGGCGTATTGGTGCACGAACTTTCTCATTTGGTGGCCGCTTTGTTAACTTTTACTAAAGTGATGGGAGTATCTTTGTGGCCTAAAAGACCCAAGGGTGGTCGGCAGGAGTTAGGTTCGGTAACGCACGAAAGTACTTCTAACCCTTTTAAATTAATAATTATTTCGTTGTTTCCTTTAGTCGGCGGTATATTGATAAGTTGGTTAGTAGCTTGGTGGTTGTTGCCGGAATTTCCGGCTGTGCCTTTAGTGCCTTTAGGAGCTGATTCTTGGTTAAGTTTGGTTGATTATTTTAGTCGGTGGTTTAGTTTTATTTGGCAGATTATAACGGCGCTTAATTTAACCGCTTGGCAAACTTGGTTATTTTTTTACTTAATTTTAAGTTTGGCTGCTCATTTAGTCCCTTCGCCAACAGATCTTAATTATGCTTTGGCTGGTTTAGTGGCTTTAGCTTTATTTTGTTTATTGTTATGGTTGTTGGCTGGTTTGTTGAATTATCCCTTTGGTCAGATAATGGTTTTTTGGTTAGATAAGTTGCTAGTTGCTTTAACGCCATTTTTCAGCTATATTTTAGCTTTGTTGCTGGCAGTAGCGGTTTTAACCGGTTTGGCAGCTTTGCTTAAAAGGCTTAATAAAAAACAGGATTGGTCCTAAATAAAACGATTAATTATTTTTATGAATTTTGTTAAAGTAGCAATTTTTTGTTTAGTTGTTGGTTTGTTGTTGATCGGCCAACCAGTTGGGGCCAGTCAGACGACATATAATTCGCATTATGTTTTTTTACCGAAGGCGGAAGTTATTGGTGTGGATGAGGGGAGTTTGCAAGTTTTGAGTGATGATAATTTATATACTGTGAAATTAGGTGGTATTTTTGGAATTTACAGCCGCTGGTGGTCTGGTTTGACTGCTCAAGAATTAGCCACTGGACATGTCATGCAAATTTTAGGTCGGCAGGTTGATAATGACTTAATTGAAGCTAAATTGGCCCGCGATATTTCCTTGCAAAAGAAGTTATCAGCTCTTTTGGGTACGGTTGAAAAATATAATGAACCAGCGGGGATAATTTATTTGCAAACTAAAATGCATGGTTTAGTTGAGGTTGTTTTGTCGTCCCAAACCGTAATTATAGATCCCAAATCTGTTAATCAAGATAAAAAAATAAAAGTTGGTAAAAAATTAGTGGTGAAGGGTTTATGGGATAAAGCTAATAGTCGAATGACCGAGGTTAATAAAATAGTGTTATTTCATTTGGGTGAGACGAAAGAAAAATAATTAATTAAAAAAGTTTCTCGACAAAAAATATCGTTGTGTTTATACTTAGTTTTGCTGTAATAACTTCGGGGTATGGCCTAATTTCCGCCAAAGGCGGATCAGCCTCTGGCTGAGGTTATAGATAAGGAGGGGGGAATATGTATTTTGTTTATTTGTTAGTAAGTTTAAGGAACAGTAAAATATATGTTGGTTGTACAGCAGAGTTGCCTTTGATTAGATTAGAGCAGCATAACGTAGGTTCAAATTTTTGGACTAAGCAAAATCGTCCCTTTAAATTGGTTTATTATGAGAGTTATTATTGCAAAAAAGACGCTTTGCATAGAGAATTATTTTTAAAATCAGGAGTGGGAAGAAAATTTAAAAAGTTGTTAATAGAATATTATTCATCGGGGTATGGCCTAATTGGTAAGGCGCACGCTTCGGGTGCGTGAGATTCTGGGTTCGAGTCCCAGTACCCCGACCAAATAAGAAAACTATTTCCGAAAGAAATAGTTTTTATATCTTTTAAGTTTAGCAGGACTCGAAGGGTGCGAGAAAGGCGAGCGAACTAGGGTAGCTCGCCTGAGTGTAGCGCCCCGGGACGCGAGTCGGAGCGAGCGGGAGTCCCAGTACCCCGATCATTATTCGGTGATAAGGTATTGATTAAATTGATTGATAAATAATAAACAGCGGAAGCTGTTTTTAATTTGGCTTTTAAATTGATATACTAAAATAATATGACTTGGTGGCATTCTATTATATTGGGCGTGGTAGAGGGTATAACCGAATTTTTACCTATTTCTTCCACTGGACATTTAATACTGGTCGGACAATGGTTAAAATTGCCAGCCAGCGAATTTTTAAAAAGTTATGAAATAGTTATCCAATTAGGAGCTATTTTAGCTGTGGTGGTTTTGTATTGGCGTCGTTTGTTATTGAATTGGGAAACTATTAAAAAATTAGCTGTAGCTTTTGTTCCCACAGCTGTTTTGGGGTTAGTTTTTTATAAGTTTATAAAAGCTTACTTGTTAGGTAATTCTTTGGTGGTGCTGGTAGCTTTATTTTTGGGTGGTTGTGGTTTAATTGTTTTTGAAAAAATTTATCAGACAAAAGAAATTAAAAAAATAGCTGAGGATAATGTATCTTACCGGCAGGCTTTATGGATTGGTTTGGCTCAGTCGCTTGCTATGGTGCCGGGTGTTTCTAGGGCCGCAGCCACAATTGTTGGTGGTTTAGCTGTTGGTTTACCGCGTAAAACAATTGTGGAATTTTCTTTTTTATTAGCTGTGCCAACTATGGTTGCCGCTACTTTGTGGGATTTATTAAAAAGTGATTGGTGGTTGATTAGTCAGCAGGTGGATGTATTGTTAATTGGTTTGGTTGTTTCTTTTATTGTGGCCTTGTTGGCTATTAAATTTTTACTCAAATATATTCAGAATCATAATTTTATTATTTTTGGAATATATCGTATGATTTTGAGTTTGTTATTGGGTTATTTAATGTTTTTTTAAGATATTTTTTAAACAATAAAAAATCCCCAGACGTTTAAGGGGATTTAAGTAGGTATTAAATTGGAATTATTATACACTTTTTATACTTTTTTGTCAATTATAAGTTAATAATTTATAAGTAAATTTAAGTAAATAACAATATAGTCAGGCATGGTATAATTAAAATAATAATTATGCTAACCAAAAGAAACAATTCAGCTGATTTATGGCAGGCCGCTTTAGACGATTTGTTAAAAAAGGAAGCTCCTTTGGCCGATCGTTTGCGGCCGTTAACCTGGGATGAATTTGAAGGGCAACTGGAAGTAGTTGGACCAGATAAATTATTAAGGCGTTTATTGGAGAAAGACGAAGTACCGTCTTTGATTTTTTGGGGGCCACCGGGCACAGGTAAAACTACTTTGGCTAGAATTATCGCTTCGGTTAGTCAATCGTATTTTGTTCAAATGTCCGCCGTTAGTAGTGGTTTGGCCGATTTGCGCACGGAAATAAAACAGGCCATTGATCGTCGTAAATTAAATAGCCTTCGGACTATCTTATTTGTAGATGAAATACATCGTTGGAATAAAGCCCAACAAGATGCCTTACTGCCTTATGTGGAAAACGGTGCCATAACTTTAATTGGTGCTACCACAGAAAATCCCTCTTTTGAAGTAATTAGCGCTTTGTTGTCTCGAGTTCGGGTAATTGTTTTACAATCTTTGTCAGCTGATAATTTAAAAAATATTTTAAAGCGGGCCCTGGTGGATAAAGAAAGGGGTTTAGGAAATTATAAAATAACTGGTGTCGAACAAGCTGTAGATTATATAGCTAATTTAGCTAACGGTGATTCCCGTTTAGCTTTGAATGTTTTAGAATTAGCTGTTAAATCCAGTTTAAAAAATAACCAAGCAGAATTAACCGAGCAAGTTCTTCAGCAGAGTTTACAGCGCACCCATTTAAAATACGATAAAAACGGACAAGAACATTATAATTTAATATCAGCCCTGCATAAATCCTTAAGAGGTTCCGATGCTAATGCGGCTTTGTATTGGTTAGCTAGAATGCTGGAAGCTGGTGGAGAGCCTTTATATGTGGCTCGTCGATTAGTTAGGTTTGCTTCAGAAGATATTGGTTTAGCCGATCCCAATGCTTTATTGCAGGCCGTGGCCGCTTTTCAAGCGGCGCATCAGTTGGGTATGCCGGAGTGTAATGTGGCCTTGGCCCAAGCTACGGTTTATTTAGCTAAAGCCCCTAAATCTAACGCTTTGTATAAAGCTTATTTAAAAGTACAAGAGGATGTTTTTAAAACAATCGACGATTCCGTGCCCCTTCATTTAAGAAATGCTCCGACTAAATTAATGAAAAATTTGGGTTATGGTAAGGGTTATAAATATAACCCCGATTTTAAAGAGCCGGTGGATCAAGATTATTTGCCAGACAATTTAAAGGGTAAAAAATATTTAGAATAAATAAAACAATTAATTATGGGTAGTAAAATAGAATTTAATGACACTTTACAGTTAACTAGTCAACAGGGTTTTCCTGAAGAATTAGATTTGAAAAAACATTTAAAAAAACCTTTTACGGCTGATAATTTTGCTGGCCGAGTTTTTTCTTTTTTTGATAAGCCAGGTTTTAGATTATTTCATCCGGCACCCCTTCGGGTTTTTTTAGTTCATAATGTTAATAACCAATGGTTGTATTGGGGTCATATTCAAATAATAGAACAAACTATTAATGCGGCCAAAGGGACGACTACTGGTAAATTTGTTATTACTAAAATTTATACACCAGAGCATCAAAAATCAATGAGTACTTATGAGGTTGATAAGGAACACATTTTTAATTTTGATTTTTAATTATTATAAATCCCTTATTCTTAATTCTATTATTATGACTCACGAACGTTGGAAAGATTTAGCAGCCAAATTAAAAGAACGTTTTCCGGCGGCTCAAAGCGGTAAGCAAGCTTTAGCCGATGAAGCAGGCCATTTGGAATATGTGGAATTTATTAGTGACCAAGGTTTAATGAGGTTTGAACTTTTAAGTACGCCTAAAATAATCGGTAAAAAAACTATTTATTCTAAACGAATAGGTTCGGGTACAACTGTAGAATATCAGTATGATGCTAACGAGCACACCTTAACCCTTAGGGTTTTATTGGCTCATCCAGTATCAGGCGAATTGGTGGAGGTTTCTTTGGCTCAAGTGGCCGAAATGGGTTTATTGGCTTAGACTAAGGTTGTCGGGGCTTACTTTAGGGGTTATAATAAAGTTAGTTATGAAAATTCGTTTTACTCCTTTTATTATTGTAGCAGCCGTAATTTTATTATTGGTCGGTTTGGTTTGGTTTAACTATTTTGTTAAGAATTCAGCGGAAAAAGTTAAATCTAATGAAGCAGTGGTTAATCAGCAATCAGTCGCTACCTTATTTGCTGAAGCGGCTTTGCCGGTGGAAAAAATTTATCAGAAAGGTTTAACTGATTTAACAAATAAATTTAGACTTACTTTAGCAGAACCAATGGATAAAGAGGATTTAGCAATGGTGGAGGAGTTACGTCAGGGAATTTTAGCTCTTAATGTTCCCTTACAAGAACAAGCGCATCATTTGGATTTAATGTTAACGGCTGATAAATTAAAGGATGAATTAAAGCAAGATAAAATGTCTTCTGATAAATTAGTTGAATATCAATCTAAGTTAACTGCTTTATTAGTTGATGAATCGGATTAAAGTAAGTTATGGTTTTTAATAATAGATTTTTTCAAATAACATCTTGGAGTAACTTGCTGTTTAGGCAATTACCTACTCGTAGCCATAGTTGGGCTAATAAATTGGTTAGTTTTTTTATAATTTTGGCGGTTTTGGATTTACTGGTTACTTGGTGGCAACCAATTTTTTTACCTTTAACAGCTGTAGTTTGGTCTATTTTATTGTTATTATTAGTTTGGTTTTTTTGGTTTAAAATTGATTATTTGACTGCCTGGTTAGCGGGTAGTTTGTTTTTGTTTTTATTTTGGAGTGGGAGTTTTAATCTTTGGTTATTTTTTAATTATACCTGGCAAAGAATAATATTTTTATTTATTTTTATGGCTTTGTCTTGGTGGTATTTAAGCGAGTGGCAAAGGCATGCTCAAAAATTTTTTGCTTTAGCTAGGGCTGCCGGACCTATGCCAACTATGGTGGTTGGTGCAGTAACTGTTTTTATTTTAGGTGCTTCGGCTAATAATTTTTTGGTTTATTTGGATGTTTCTTTTTGGAAATTGTTAGCTGTATTTTTTAGTCCGTTACCTTTTTTGTTTTGGGGTTTAATGCAAGTTAATAATTGGTCATTGGCCAAACACTGGCCTTATGGATTAGCTGCTTTGTTTATTCAATTGCAAGCTTTTGTATTAGTGATGTGGCTACCCCTTGATTCTTATGTATCGGGTTTTTGTTTGGCTGTAATTTATATTATTTTGGCTTTAAGTTTAAATCAGGAAGCTCAAGGTTTTATTAATAAACGCCAATATATTCAAGAAATAATAATTTTATTAATAGTTTTATTTTTAGTATTATTAACCGCCGCTTGGTTTTAATAAATTTAGAAAATAGTTATGACTCATCCAACATCAGAAAAAAATGATAATTTAGATTACGAAAAAGAAGTTCGTAGTATTTATCGCGAACGAAATAGTCGTTTTTTTAAGACGCCTAAAAATGATAAAGGCCGAGGTTTGGCTGGTTGGGGCGGTTTAATTGTTGTGGTGATAATGTCTTTATTAGCCGGGTTTATTGGTGCAATTATTGTGGTAAATATTTGGCAGTCAAGTGTGGCTCTGCCTTTAACCGATAAGCCAGTAAGAACAACGGTAGCTTTATCACCGGAATTTAATCAGCAAACAGTTGGCTATTTTAGTAAATCAGTCGTGGCAGTTTTTGTAGCTCGTGAATTAAAAAAAGACGCCGACTTATTGGATCAGGCTTATTTGTGGTCGGAATCTTTGGGACAAGGATTGGTTTTATCTAGCGATGGTTGGATAGTAACGACTCAGGCAGTAGTTAGTACGGCCAGTAAAAATTTGGTGGTTTCAACTGATGATGGCGCGGTGCATGCCGTGGAAGCTATAGTAGTCGACCCCACCGTACCTTTAACTTACCTTAAAGTTAAAGCTAATAATTTAACAGCGACTGCTTTTGCTAATTCTGGTGGTTTATCTTTAGGGCAAACTGTGTTGGCTGTTGGTAAGAATAGTCAAAATATTGTTCCTTCTTTTTATGTTCGACGTTTATCCAGTTTAACAGCTAAGGGAGCAGCCAGTCGGACTGATTTAGTAGTCTCTTCGGAAGTTTTACCCGATAGATATTTATTGGACCAAACCATACCACAAGGTATGGCTGGTATGCCCATAAGTAATACTCGTGGTGAGGTTTTAGGTTTGCTTGGTAAGTGGGAAGGTGAGTGGCGGGCGATTGTACCTATTGATTCTATTGGTGCTATAATCGACGGTTTATTCGCCGATAAGCAGGTAAGAAGGCCGAGGTTGGGCGTAGCTTATTCACAAAGTAATTGGTTAAAAACTTTTATTCCCGAAGATATAAAATTAGCCGAAGGCGCTATTTTATTAACGGCTGGCAAATTATCAGCTGTAACTGCTAAAACACCAGCAGCAGCGGCTGGTTTTAAAGAAAATGATGTTATTCTGACCGTAGATAATCAGCGTTTAGATAGATTAAGTTTATCAGCGGCTATACAACAGTATCGGCCAGGCACTAAAATTGAATTTACAGTTAGTCGTGATGGAAAAACTATTAAACTTAACGCTACTTTGGATGAATTGGTAAGTAAGAATTTGATAATTATTTCCGAGTAGTATTTGTCGATGTATTGAAGTTTTTTGAACTTGAGGGTATATTCTACTTATTAAGGAGTGGGTTAAAGAGGTATCACTATAATTCCTTATAGTTACTTTGAATTCTATTTTTTGACGTCAAAAAATAGAATTTTTATTTATAATATTTAAGTTTATCCCTTGAAAAGGATTGACAAATGCGTTTTTTGTGGATATTATAAAGTACTTAAAACAAAAAATACTTTAAAAACTCGCAAACCCAAAAAGGAGATGTGAATGAATTTTCAGCCAGCTTTTAAAATTGTTCTATTTACAACAGTAGTTTTATCCCTGTGTTTAGTTATTATTGGCCTGGTAAGAATAATTAAATTGCCAAATTATAATAAATTAAAAAATAAACTAAATAGTTCGGAGGAATAAAATGTGGAATTATTGGATTAACCTAATTAATTGGGAAATTATTTATTTCGTTATTATTCTCTTGGTTTCTTGTATTGTTATATCCTGTTTTACTGTATTTTTTGTATTTTCATTTTTTTATTGGGACGCAAAAAAATTATCAAAAATAAAAGGAAGGTAATGGAATCAATATTATCAGCTTTTAATTCTTTGGCTGACATTGCTTATGATGCTTATTTAGTCATAATAACTTGTTTTAATTTGTTGGTTATTTTTATGGCAATTAAGTATTCATTTTTATTTGGGAAGTGGCATTGGCAGTCCAAAAGGGACAGAACAACCTCCTAACGGGAAAAGGAGAGAAAACAGGGGATATCTGGCTGGCCCCTGTCTTAGCCAGGCAATCGACCTATTTCTCCCCCCAATTCCGGGTCGATTGCTTGTTAAAAATAAAATAAAAAGTACTAAACAAAGTGGCGTATTTATAATTAATATAGCCGCTTTTTTATTTGACATTTTTTTAGGCTGGGTTTAAGGTAGGGGCAAATAAATTAGGTGTAAAAATGGCTAATTTAAAAATATTAAAAATATTATTTTTTGTCAGTATTCTTTTGTGGATTGGTATAATTATTGGTTTTAAACTGGGTGGTTATTGGTTAGCTTATTTACCAATTGTTGTGCCGTTTGGTTTATTGGCAAAAATGATATTATTTGAAAACAAACAAAGTAGGGGGTAGTATTATGGATTGGCATTGGTATTTTGTAATTGGTTTGGTTATATTGGTTGGGCTTTTTGTTTTTATGAAAAGCGGAAATAACAAGCCAAACCAAAAATTAATTAACCGTCGTAAAGTTCATGACGGTATTAAAAATTAAGTCCGGGGCATAAATAACCCCGAGCGCCAACAGTAACAGTACCGCAAAGCAGTGTTCTATTGCACCTAGGACACTGCTTATTTATTTTAAAGTAATTAGAAAAAGTTGGTACTTTAAAACCGCGTAGTTGAAGTAAAGCCATCCCTCCTTAATATAGTGGTTTTACTTATGTGTACGCGGTTATCAATATTTTAACATTAAACTAATAGGCTAATTCGTACGAATTAGCCTATGTTATACACAGGGGATGGTTAGGGGTTTAGACTGGCGGGCGAGGGGAGTATTTGCGGTTAGTAATTTTCCATTGCTCAACATAAGACCCTAAACCGTTTTTGGCCATAATATTCCGGCGACGAGTGGAAGATTGGGACCATTCTAAAACACTGGCAAAATTAAGTTTATAACGACCACGCACGACTACATAATTTATGTGTCCCAGTTTAATAGCTTGGCGAATGGTTTTTTGATTTAGGCCAAAAAGGCGAGCAGCTTCACTAATGGATATTCGTATAATTGGTAAAGTGGTCATGATTATTTTTTTAGATATTAATTCAATAAATATTTTGGATTAATGTTGGATGATAGACTTTAGATATCTTTATTAAAGTATAGACTATTCTATACTTTAAGAGCAAGTTATCCACCTCCGCCTTATATTTTACAGTTATTATATAACTGTAAATAAATAATAAGGTGGACTCTCCGTAGCTTAAAAGCGAAGGAGGGGGTTATGGTGGATTTTGCAAAAGAAGCTTAAAATTTAATTTTTAAGGGTGCTTCATCCATATTTTTATGATTAATTAGCTAAAATAAACCAAATTATATGTTAACAACTGTTACCTTAAGGTTAGGTTAACGTAGTATTTAGCAAAGCCTTTAAAGCTTGCCCTGTATAACAACTTTGTCTGCTACCTTAAGCTATTGGTTTAAGAACTCGGTATTTTATGGGTATAATAATTAAGAAAATTAATAATTTGTAGACTATAGGTAGCTGTAAAGCTTAAGACAAAGTTGTATTCCAAAGGCTTGCTTTTTTGCTTGCTTTGGGGTACAGTACGGCTTATTAACTGTAACGTTTGGTAATAAATTACGTCTATAATATATGCAAGTATCACGCAGGATTGAAGAAGAAATTCTGCTTTTTAAAATAAGGCACGGTGACGAAGAGGCTTTTGCCCGAGTATACGATAAGTATGTGGACGCTTTGTTCCGCTTTATCTTGTTCCGGGTAAAAACCAAAGAGCAAGCCCAGGATATAGTAGCCGAGTTATTTTTAAAACTGTGGCAGCATTTACGCAACAATAATAATCAAGTGGATAATCTGCGAGCTTTTTTATACCGTATGGCTCGTAACTTAGTAGTAGATTATTATCGCGAGCGTCAAGAAGAATTGCCTTTGGATGAAGCTATTCAAGTAAGTGACGAAGCGGGTGGTAGTCGCTACTTATCTCCTCAACAACAAGTTAGCTTAAGTGAAATAGAAGTTGCTATTAAAAAATTAAAACCAGCTTGGCAGGAGGTTATAGTGCTAGCTCACGTGGAAGGTTTTAAGCCTAAGGAGATTGCTAAAATTATTGGCAAAACTCCAGCCGCCACCAGAGTAATAATCCATCGGGCTTTGCAAGAACTTAAGAAGATAATAGGGTAGCAAAATCATAATTTCTAATTTCTAAACCCTAAATAATTTCCAAAGCACAATTCCCAAAATTATTTTAGAAATTATGATTTAAGATTTAGGATTTTTAATATCATGTCTGATCGCCATTTGTTAAATCAAATAAAAGAACTACAGAACCTTAAGCAGGCTCCAGTTTTGTGGCGTCAGGAATTAAGACAAACGTTACTTAATACAGTAGCTCAAGAAAAAACTTCGGCTTATAGTTTTAAGGAACGCGTTTGGTTGTGGGCCAAGGAAACCCGTTTAGTGGTAGCGCCTTTTCGTTTGGCGCCGATTGTAGCGGCTGTATTTTTGTTAATTGGTGGAACAGTGCCGGTAGCTCGCGCTACTAACCAAAGCTTACCCGGCCAAACTTTATACAGTGTTAAACGTTTAGCCGAAAAAGTTCAGTTGTCTTTTCAAACTAATCCTTTAAGCCGCGGTTTATATTATTTGGATTTAGCTAATCAACGTTTGGTAGAAATAAATAAATTGGCCGGCCAGCCAGCCGATCAAGCTAATTTGTTACGGGACTATAATATTAGTGTTGGTTTTGCTCAGGCTAGTTTACAGGCCGCCGGCCAAGAAGCTAATTTGGTGGCTTTGTACGATTCGGCTAGCCAGCGCTTGGCTCAACAATTAATTAATTTAAAAGATAAGGTTGGCGAAGAAGCTGGTTATAAGGCGGCTATTAAGGTTACGGAAAAATTATCCGACAGTTCTTTAGCTTTATTAGTAAACTTTGGCGCCCCCGAGAACGACGGCCAGGTTTTGGCTAATCGTTTGCAATCACAAATTACTAAAGCCGAAGCTAAATTAGACGGCGTGGACGGTAGAATTATTAGATTGCCTCAGACTAAGCCTTTAAAAGTTGTTATTGAATCCAAAAAAACCGTGGTACCAGTTAAAGAAGCTTCTAAACAAGCCAAGGCCAGTTTAAATGAGGCTAGGGAATTAATAGAAAAGAAATTTTACACCTTAGCTTTGCAAAAAGTTCAAGAAGGTGAAGAAATAACCAATAAAGCAGAAGAGGTAATAGATAGTACAGAACAGCCTGAAAGTAAGGTAGAAGGCGTTCAAACAGAAAAACCCGCCGAGCCGTTAACTAATCAGCCTAATACTAAGGACTTAAAAACCGAAGGTGAGACAGTGGAATTAAAATAAAATTACAAATTAATAATTAACAAATAAACCTATGGAGGGGTTTAACAATTTAATAAAATCTCAAATCCTAATTTCTAAATCTTAAATAATACCCAAAATGCCAAGGTATGATTTAGAAAACAGGACAGCTACCTTTGGTATAGCTGTTATAAAGTTTGTTAAAACTTTGTCCAATAATACCGTTATTAGACCTATTATAAGTCAATTAATAAGGTCGGCTACTAGTATCGGAGCTAATTTTTGTGAAGCAGATGATGCTGAGTCTAAAAAAGATTTAATCCATAAGCTTGGTATATGTAAAAAAGAGGCTCGTGAAACTAAACACTGGTTAAGAATGTTGGTGGAAGCCGAACCAAAGGTTAAGGAGTCGGCTCGCAAATTATGGCAAGAAGCTAAGGAATTAAACTTAATCTTTAACTCCATAATAATTAAGCTTAAAAACAAAGAGATGTTAAAAGATAAGTAAGTTTGGAAATTGTGATTTGGGATTTATTTAGGATTTAAATTTTAAGATTTAGGGTTTAAATTTGACCTTTGTAATTTGAAATTAAAATAGTATCGTCATTTCTCTGTCGTTGCGGCCAATATTTACATATATTTGCCTTGGTGACGGAGTCTAGTGACTCCCCGCGAGTTCTTTTACAAATTGTAAACTAATTATAGGTAAGGACTAGTGGTTAAGATAAAAGCTACACCGCGCCTGTTAAATGTTTTTTAAACCTCCAGTGGGTAAACAGACTTTTTTGTCTGGCTGGGTTTAACCCGTCCTTTAGGTTCACCTTTGGTGGATTCTAAAGACACAAGGTTGGACGGGATTAGCAAAGATGGATTTTCTTTTTTTTCGCTTCGGCGAATGGGCAAAAGGAAATTTGATATTGCTTTCTCTTCTTCCACCCATGGGCGGCTTGACTTGAAATGTCTTTTACTCTGCCGGCTAAGGAATAACTAACATTAAAGACGCTTTAACAGCTAAAACTTGCTACTAGTAATCGAACCTTAATATTAATTTATTAATTTGTTTTTAGAACACGTGTTCGGATAATCCTACTTCGTATACTTATTAAAATTTAAATTCTAATAAGTAGCGCAAAGGTCGAGCCGCCCCATGTTGATTTAAAACAGGGGATAAGGCAAGGATGAGTTCCATAACTTAAAAATTGAATAAGAAAATAGATTAGGTCTTTATTATTCCCGTCATCCTGACCCCGCGTCCGTGGGGGAAGGATCGCAACAATGAGATTCTTCACTAACGTTCAGAATGACATTAGGTTAATAGAGATAAATACTGTTCTTATTCATAAAGGATTAATATAAATGTCTAATTTGAAAAAATTCCTCACTATCGGGGTAACAGTAATGACTGTTCTCTGGTCTGTAGGCGTTAGCTTGGCTCCTTTAGGTGTCAGCGCTGCGGCTTCAGCCGGCGACCTCATTAAGATGGCTGGTAATTCCGCTGTCTATTACTTTGATGGTTCTAAGAGGTATGTCTTCCCGAACGAAGCTACTTACATGTCCTGGTATAAGGACTTTTCGGGTGTGAAGACTATTCCTGCTTCTGAGCTTCAGACCTATGCGATTGGTGGCAACGTCACTATTCGTCCAGGTACCAAGCTCGTTAAGATAACGACTGACCCTAAAGTCTACGCTATCTCTCACGGCGGCACTTTGCATGGTATTGACAGCGAAGCTCGCGCCCTTAAGTTATACGGTTCCAATTGGAACAAAATGATCGTGGATGTGTCGGATGCTTTCTTTGTTAACTACAAGACTGGCTCCGCCATTTCTTCCGATATGCATGTTAACGGTACT
The DNA here is from genome assembly GCA_018817715.1 of Patescibacteria group bacterium. NCBI lineage: Bacteria > Patescibacteria group bacterium. The sequence goes on along the minus strand of JAHITT010000001.1, from coordinate 87,625 downwards.
TTGATTAAGTACAGTGGTTCTTCCACTTATTACTTGGTTGAAGATGGCAAAAAGAGGCCTTTCGCTTCTGATGCTGCTTTGGCTGCTAACATGATAAACACTGCTAATGCAGTTGTTACCGATGTTACTTACTCTGATGGTACTTCTTTGACTGGCAAAGAAGCTACAGTTACTAACGTAGCTGGTAGTTCTACCGGATCTTATGTTCCAGGTCAGGGTACTGGTTTGTCTGTAGCTTTGGCTTCCGACACTCCAGCTTCTGCCACTTTGGCTGATGGTAGTGCCAATAACGCTGTGTTGAAGTTAAATTTCACCGCTGGTAATGATGGCCCAGTCAGTGTGACTGGACTTAAAGTAACCAAGGGTGGTTATACTGGTAACACCAATATTACTGGTGTGGCCGTCTATGATGCTGCTGGCAAGCGCCATGGCAACGTAGTTACCACTTTGGGTTCTGACGGTGTAGCTACTTTGACCTTCGTGAATGATCCTATCGTAGTGTCTACTGGTTCTACCACTTTCGCTATTATTAAGATCAACTTGTCCAGTTCTGCTAACTCCGGAACCTTGGACTTCTCTGTCAAATCTGCTTCTGACGTAAGCACAGCTTCTACCGCTACTGTATCTGGTACTTTCCCAGCCATGGGTAATACTATGACAACCGTAGATGGTTCTAGCTCTTTGGCTACTGTCACCTTGGATGCTCAACCAATTAACGCCAGTGGCGTTACTTTGAATGTTGATTCAGAGAGCTCACAGGATATTGCTAAGTTCCGCATTGCCGAAACTACCAGCAACGAAGCTGTAAAAGTTTACGGTTTGAACTTGTGGAACAATGGTAATGCCTCCGCTTCTTCGGATTATAAAGATGTTCAATTGGTTTCTCAGGATGGCACTGTTTTAGCTACTGCCCAGCCTTCTGGTCAGTATGTTATGTTTGATCTTTCTACCAATCCTTACTTGATTGATAAAGGTCAGACTAAAGACTTTACTATCCGCACTAAGATTATTGATGGTGCTAGCCGTACTATTCAATTTGTAGTTTACGAAAACTATGATTTGGATATTCGCGGTTTATCCAGTGGCGCTGGTTTATTGCCAGGTGCTGGCAGTAACGATACTTCCTTCCCAATTGGTGATGCCACCAATTACAACAAGGTAACTATCGGTTCTGGTTCCGCTATCTTTGGTCGCGCTTCAGACTCTCCGTCTGATGCTGTTACCCCAGGTGCTTCTGATGTAGTTATTGGTAAGTACTACATTAAGTCTACTGGCGAAGATATGGAATTGCGCGCTATCAGTTTTGGTTTGGATCAGGACACTAGCTCAATTGCTTTGACTGGCACTGTCTATGTCAAAGTGGATGGCAACACTGTTTACAGTGCCGCCGCCAACACCACTAATTTCCCAGTGAATGGTACCGCTTCTTCTAGAAGCCTTTCCAGTTACCCAATAATTAAGGCTGGTGTTATGAGCTACATTACTGTATCTGCTTCCATTAGCTCTAGTGCTACCAGTTCAGATGCTTACTTCGTTAATGACTTTGATGTCACTTCTGTTAAGAGGTTAATTACCAACGATATTGTTGATCCGTCCATTACTGCGACTGATAGCAACACTCGTTCTGTTAAAGCCGCTGCCGTTACTGTAAACACTTTGTCTACGCCGGTAGCTGGTTCAATGGTTCTTAACACCAACAATGTGGAATTTGCTAAGTTTGAGTTAAATGCTCAAAATTCTGGAGAATCTGTTCGCGTTACTTCTTTGACTGTAACCGATACTAAGGGTGCTGGTGCTGCTTATACTGACGTGGCTAACCTCGTCATGTATGACAGTCAAGGCAATTCTTTGCAGACTTCTTCTTCTACTTCCACTAATGCTGCTACTGTAGCTTTCAATTTCACCACTCCAATTTTGGTTACGCAGTCTACTCCGGTAATCTTAACCTTAAAAGGTGATTGGATTGCTGGTACAGCTGGTTCTACTTCTACTCATACCTTTAACGTTAACTCCACTTCTCATGTGTCAGCTAACGGTAAAGACACTGGTAATACTATTGGTACCTCTAATGTCACCATTAATGGCTCTGGTCAGGCTATGACCTTAGTTAGTGGTGGTACTTTGACTGGTTCCTTAGTAACTGGTTCCGGTGCTACTCCTTCAGTTGCCCAGGTGTTCAATGTTGGCACTGCCAATTCCACCTTCTTGGCTGTAAGGTTTACCACCCAGTATGAAGCTCAGAAGATTACCACTCTTAAGTTAGAAGCTGCTGGTACAGCTTTGACTCAGAACAATGTCCGTAACATTAAGTTGTACGAACAGATTGGTAATGGTACAATCTCTGCCACTCCGTTTGCTACAACTAGCCAGTTTACAACCTGTTCTAGCAATGCCTGTTCTAACACTTGGACCGCGACTGACAATCTATTGTCTGCCGCTATTCAACCTGGTACCCCAGTAACTATTTATGTCAAAGCTGACATTGGTTCCGAAGGTATTGCCAAGTTGGGTAATGATTTCTACATGCATTTGAATGTAGATGGTACCAATGTGATAGCCAAGGGTATTACTAGCTCGGCTGCTCCTGGTACTTATACCGGTGGTAATCTTAATGCCTCTGGTGCTGTTACTCGCATTGTTCCGTTTGGTGTAGTGGTATCTGCCTTTGAGCCTACTTCCAGCGTTACCCAGACTGTGGTTGCTGGTACGGCTATTGGCCGCTTTAAGGTTCAGAACAATGGCAATGCTCAAATTACTTTGACCAATGTCAAATTCACCGACAGCGGTACCCACACTGGTACAGATGCTCGTTACACTATTTATGCTTCAAGTGAGAATTCAGGCGACTATACTACCAATTCTTTGGAAGTTAGCGCTACTGATACTCTTGATTTCGCTGCTCTTACTGCTTCTACCGCGATTAATGGCGGAGCTTACCGCTATTTGACCGTGACCTTAAGCACCGCTACTAGCGTTGTTTCTGGTGACAGCTTTGCGTTGTCTGTAGCTAGCTTGGGCGATCTCAAATACAGCGTAACTGAAGCTGGTTTGGGTTATGATGGCACTCAGGATGGTGACCTCGCCGACACGATTACTTCGTTGTACGTTGATGGTAAGCCAACCTTGGGTACTATGTCCAAGCAATAAAGTTAGTAATAGTTAAAAGTCATTTGCTGTTTTACCAAAAAGGTTAAAACGACAATTTGACAAAACAACCCCCACTTAAGTGGGGGTTGTTTTATTGTTTAAATTTTTGTATTTGCTATAATTTTATATATGTTGGAAAGTAAATTTAAAATTTTTATATTAATATCAATCAGTTTGGTGTTGACTACTGCTATTTTTATTTATTTTAACCCAGCGGAACAAGTAAAAGTAAGTTCGTTTAATAATTCAGTAGATTTAATTTTTGACAGCAGTATAAATAATATAGAAGTTAATTTATCAGAACAAGAAAGACAAGGTATAACAGAACAAATTAAAACACTGCAAAAAAAATTGAATGATTTTTCTAGTCAGCAAGGAGTTAATTTATCTGAGTCGTATTTATTATTAGGAATTAATTATGAAAGTTTAGGATTATTAGACAAGGCTAGGCAGTCTTATTTATGGGCTTCTCAACAAAACCCTTTTATTTCTGTCCCGTGGAGTAATTTAGGTTCACTTTATGAACAAGTTGGGGACTATGAATTAGCTAAACAAGCTTTAAAAAAAGCCACAGAGATAGAGCCAACTATGGTTATAAATTGGTCTAAATTAATTGAGCTTAATAGATATAGATTAGGTTCTAATCAAGGAGCAATAAGAGAATTGTATAATAAATCTTTTTTAGCTACGGATCATAATTTAGATTTACATCATTCTTTTGCCAGGTATTTGGAAAATATTGGCAGTATCCAAGATGCTATTTTGGAGTATCGTTTTATAATTTCAAAAAATAATAAAGACCAAATTGCCAGTCAAGAATTAGCTAGATTAACTGGAAAAATTAGGTAGTGAATACTTTTTTATTCGCGGTTTGTAAAAGCTTTTTGTTTTACAAAGTTATTTTAGTTGCGTTGTTTTGACTTTTGTATATAATAGTATCATAGCCTAAGGAGGCTAGTGGTTATTGGGAAGGCAATAACCAAGGAGTAATTAAGGCTAAGTCAAATGTTTTTTGAACCTGTAGTTAGGTTACAAAATAGCATTATATTTGCGGATCGCTTTGGCGACCCAGTAGTTTATTAGAACCCATTTTTTGGGTTTTTTGTTTTTATAAGCCTTAATTTAAAAATTCGCTGTAAGTAAATTAAACAGGGTAAGGTCGGACTGTTTAGTTAACAAACAGTAAAAAAATAAAAACAAAATATTTTGTTATTTGCCTAAACCGGTTGGCTGATAACAATAGTTTTATAAATTTGACATTAATCATTTAGCAATTGATTTGTTATTTGATATTTGTCATTAATAATTAAATTTGTTTGCTTATGTTTAACCCTAATAAATTCAGGCGCTACTTAGTGCCAATAACTATGTTGGTGCTTACTTTAGTAGCCGGTAGCGCTTATGCCGCTACGACTATTGGTACCAATGTTTCTACAGGTGGTACCTTAGCTGTTACTGGTGCTAGTACTTTAACTGGTGCTTTGGCGGCTAACGGAGGTATTACTGTTGATACTTCTCAATTTACCGTTAATGGTACCAATGGAAACGTGACAATTGTTCCACCTGCTACTATGACTACTGGCACTTTGTTGGCTTTGTCGGCCGCCGCCGCGGTTACGGCAACCGATGCTTACAAGGGTGCTTATATAGATTTAACTAATGTTACGGGTGATGGAACAAACCCGGTATATGGTTTGCATGTAAATGATCAAGCGGCAGCTACCGCTTCTACGGAATACGGTATTTACGTGGAAGGTACCAATTGGGACCAAGGTTTATACGTGGCTGACAGCGGGCATATAGCTGGTGCCGTAACCTTGGGCAGTACTTTAGCTGTTACTGGTACTACTACCTTGGGTGGCGGTACGGCTATAACTAAGGTAGTTAAAGGAAATTTGGCTGATGATGCTTTTGGCTGGGTGCCGGACGCTACAGCTACTGATTTTACTATTACGGCTGATGCTGCCAGCGTAACTGCTAACTCTTACATAGGTGTAAGTGTTGGCGCTAACGCGACAGCTGCCGTCTGCGGTGTATATACCAGAACAGCTTCTACTAGTTTCCAGGTAAAGTGTTCAGCAGCTCCAGCTAATGCTGCGACTTTGCAATATATTATAGTTAACTAAGCGTTGGCTTAATTAATATTTTTATAATTTAATTAAACCACGCCTATGTATAACAAATTTTTAAGTTTTGGTTGGAAAGCGCTAGTTATAACGGCGTTGGCTTTATTGGTAGCTGTACCAGTTAAAGCAGCTACTACGGATTTTATAGCTAATGGGGATATTACAGTGGCTAGTGTTACTTTGGGTTCAGGAACAGCAGATATGTTGATTCTTAGTGGTTCCAGGGCTGAAAGTTGGTCTTTTGATAGTGGGTCTTTTACTGTAACTAATCCTGATGCCACAGATACTTTTAAGGTAGTTTCTAGTAATTCTTCTGTTCAATCAATAGAAGTTACTTTGAGTGGTAATCGGGTAACCTGTAATGCTAATTCAACACCTGGGACAAGTTATGTAGAGTTACCTTCGGGTAGTGGTACGTACGCAGTAGTTCCATTAACTGGAAGTTGTAATTCAGGAAGTGGTGGTGGAAGTAGTTATGTAGCACCAACACCAACCCCTACGCCGACTCCAACTCCTACACCAACCCCTACGCCGACTCCAACTCCTACACCAACCCCTACGCCGACTCCAACTCCTACACCTGAACCAGAAACTATTACCGAACGGGCTAATCAGGTGCAAACTATGGCTCAAGAAGCTGTTAATGTGATAAGCAAAACAGCTAGTGAAATGGCTGGGGAAATGGGTTTACAGCGCAACTTGGGTTTAGAACAAAAATACGATTCTACCATTGTGGCCAGAGTGGTACTGGCGAGCACGCCAGCCGCTACTAGGGCCCAGGTTACCAGCTTCGTAACTTATGGTACAGCTACTACTCTTGCCCTGGGGGCAGGGGAAAGGGCTGGCGTAGTGAATAGTTTTAGAGCCGCTTTTGGCCGAGTGCCAACTAGCGAAACCGATTGGCAAGATGTAATAAAAATCGCCAACGGTCGCTGGCCTGGTACCTTGAACGCCGCGCAAGAAAAAGCCGTGGCTGCGACTTTTAAAAAGATTTACTTAAGAGACGCCGTGCGCACTAACGCCCACGACGACGCGGCCATTACTGTTATGGCTTACGGACTTAGAAGCGCTAATAGGAATATGAATTCTGAAAAAGTCGCTATTAATTCCTTTAAAGCTATTTTTGGCAAAGCGCCCAGCACAGCCAGTGATTGGGATGCCGTACGCGCCATTGCTTATTCGGGAGCTACCCGATAATTACTGTTAAAACAGTTAAAAAAAAGAGACTCGCAGTCAGCGAGTCTCTTTTGGTTTGGTTATTAATTTATTTTTTATCTATTCCCTTTGGCAAATACTTCCATACTCGCAAGTATGGAAGTATTTGCCGATAAGACAAGCAGGTCATTCATTAGCTTTGTTTACTAGCTTAGTTAAAAGTAGTAAAGTTTAATTATCTAATATTAATTAGTTGGAGGGACTAATTATGTGATATTTAAGCCTGTTATTTACCCATTATTTTTTGGGTATTTTTTGTCATTTTCTTCCACCCAACGGACGCAGGGTGGAAGAAAATGACGGGTATGTTTATTTATTTTTATTTAAAAATATGGCTAAATTTTCGCCTTATCATAAGTTATCCAAAAAAGACGAACAAGAATTGTTGCTGGATTTTTTTAGATCTTTGGCAACTGTTAATGGTTTTAAGGAAATGGCCGTGATATTTCAAGATCTTTTATCTCGTTCCGAACTAACTATGTTGGCTAAGCGTTTAAAAATAGCCAAGTTATTATTAAGGGGTGTTAGTTATCAGGAGATTATGAGTGAATTGAGAGTGGGCAGTCAGACAATTTCTAGAATAAATATTTGGCTACAAGAGGCTGGTGAAGGTTTTAGAATGATTTTTAACAGAACGAAAAATAAGGAGATAAATTTATTAAAAAAAGATGATGGTTCTCCTTGGACCAAGTTACGCCGTGCTTATCCGATGTATCATTGGCCAGAACTTTTAATTAAAGAAATTATAGCTACCGCTAACAAAAAACAGAAAGATAAATTATATGTTGTTTTAAAAAATTTACAGCTTAAAGGGAAGTTAAACAAAGACTTTGAAAAATATTTAAAAGGTGTAAGGTGATTAATGGAAGAATTTTTATTAGATTATTTATTTGGCAGATACTTCCATACTCGCAAGTATGGAAGTATCTGCCTGGTTTTATTAATTACATTCTTAAGATTGTAATAGCGATAATAAAATTTCCTGTTTTCCTGTGAAAATAGGGGGGTGGGGGTTAATTGTTGTAAAAAAATAAGACGGCTTAATAAAAAGCGCGCCTTAAAGAAAATTATTTTCCCCCGCAGGTATTATTAGTAATCAAATGTATTTAGTGAATAGTTTAATTTTTTATGAATTGTTCGTCACCAGTGGGAATAAAAGTGATAAACAGTCCATTTTTAGAATTTTTTTTGTTGCGATAAGCTGGCTTTTCTAAACTAAAGCGATTGGGCTGGTCGGGGTAAGTAATTAAAGAAAACTTATACAATTCTTTTAATTGAAAAGTTTTTAACTTAATAGGCTTGCTACCGTTTTCAGTTTTTTGCCTTAGCCAGTCAAATTTAATATTAATGACTGTTTTACCATTAGTGCCGCGGGCAAACTGGTCTTTTATTTGCCCTTGAATAATCCAGTGTTTACTTTTACTAGTAGCCCGAATGGTGGATATTTCTAGTTGCTCCCAGGCGTATTCGTAAATCATTTCTTGTAAAATATCTGTTACGTCAGCTTGGGGATTTTGTTTTTTTCGATCCAAAAATTTTTGGATCAAACTTTTAACATAGTATCTGTCATGCATTGGTAGCTCCTTTTTGTTTTTTGGATTTTGTTTTTATTCCGCCTTCGTTAATATCTTGATTATATTTAATAAGTTAATTAATTTATTTTTGTTACTGACTGTTTACAAAATGTAATATAAACTTCGGCGGATTTCGCCAAAATATTATATTTATATTAGCGGTGGCTACATTTTGATGGTTAATATTAGCTTAAAAACGCTTTAATGTCAAGGTATTTAGGGATGATTATTAGAATAAGATTTTTTCCCGCTCCGCCAGTTGCCAACTGGCCAAGGCGGACGGCGGGGTCAGAATGACATGGGGTTGTTTGTCACTGCGAGCCGATGTCCGCCGGCTGGCGGATGAGCGCGGCAGTCTAGATTGCCACGTTGGTCTTACGACCTCCTCGCAATGACATGAGGGAGTGGTTCACAATGACAATGGAAAAAGAGTTCGCAATGACAGGATAAATGATATAAAACAAAAAAGATTTTTGTTTTACAAGACAAGGCAATTATGTTATAGTAAACTTTAATGAAACCGGTATTATCTTATAAAAATCAGTTGCTATATTCCCGGGTCCTAGCACTCGGGTTTTTAATCTTGGCTATGGTGTTTTTGCCAGCCGGGCCGACTTTAGCTTATGTTATTAAACAAGCCGAGGCAATAAATAATTTTTCTAATTGTCGTTTAGCTGTTTTGACTACTGATAATCAAGTACAAGAAGTGGCTTGCCAGATTGGTTTAGGAGTCCAAGAAACTAAAGAATATTTATTAAATCAACCTGATATAAAGAAGGTTAGTGCCATAGTTGAGTATCGGACTGTTTTAACACCCAATGACACGCATTATCCCAAACAGCAGGAATATTTAAATAAAATAAAAGCGCCTCAGGCTTGGGAAAGTACCCGGAATTTACCTTTGCGTCCGGTAATCGCTGTTTTAGACAGTGGAGTAGATATAGATAATCCGGATTTAGCACCTAATATTTGGTTTAATCCTTGGGAAGTGCCGGGTGATAATATAGATAATGATCGTAATGGTTTTGTGGATGATCAATATGGTTGGGATTTTGTGGATAATTTAGCTGATCCCAAACCTAAGTTTGGCAAGGTGTGGAACAAGGTAGCTATGCATCACGGTACGATTGTGGCCGGCGTAGCTACGGCGGTGGGTAATAATAATTTAGGTATTACCGGTGTTAGTTGGAATGCCAAAATAATGCCAGTGCGAGTATTGGATTCAGCTGGTATTGGCAACACAGTTACGGTCGCCCGCGGTATACAGTACGCCATAGACAACCGAGCAGATATTATTAATTTAAGTTTTGTTGGTAGTGTTTCTGATCCCATATTACAAGATGCTATCCATCGGGCTTATTTGGCTGGTATTTTGGTGGTGGCCGCTGCCGGTAATGAACAGCAAATTGGTGTTAATATGGATAAACAGCCACAGTATCCCGTGTGTGACGATGGTTATAACGGAGAAAACCAGGTAATTGGCGTGGCTGGTTTAGAATTAAATGATTCGCGGGCACTATTTTCTAATTATGGCAGTCGCTGCATAGATATTGCCGCGCCAGCCACGGATATTTTTGGTACTTTATTTTTAAGCGAAGAGCAACCAGGCTTTAAAGAAGCTTATGGTGGTTATTGGAGTGGTACTTCAGTGGCGGCTCCTTTGGTGTCGGGCGCTTTGGCGGTTTTAAAAGCCGCTTATCCTAGATTGTCACCCTCGCAATTGCGGGATATTTTAATAGCTTCGGGTGAAGAAATAGACTTTGCCAACCCCGGGCTTAAAGGCCAGGTGGGACGGCGACTTAATTTAGCGGCTGCTTGGCGTTTGGCGGGCAGTAATGCTTTTGCTGTTAAAAGTCCAATTGTTGTGGCACCGGGTAATAAAGGCCAGGCAGAAATTAGTTTGTTGGATGTTTCGGGTGAACGGTTGGAAAAATTTATTGCCTATCACCCCAGGTTTACCCAAGGCGTTAATATAGCTAGCGGTGATTTTGACGGCGACGGTCAAAGCGATATTGCCACCGTACCCAGAGCGGCCGGCGGACCACATGTTAAGTTGTTTAATTTAAAAGGTGGTGTGGAATATCAATTTATGGCTTTTGCCGAAGGTTGGCGTGGGGGGCTTAGTATAGCGGCCGCGGATTTTAACAGTGATGGTAAAACGGATTTAGTTTTAGGAGTTGGTAAGGGTGGTAGCAACATAGTTCGAATATTTGATGGTCAGGGAGTTTTATTGTATCAATTTGTTCCTTACGACCCTTCTTATATTGGTGGCATTAATGTGGCGGCCGGCGATGTTAATAAAGATGGCCAGCCGGAAATAGTGGTGGCCCCGCAAGGTAATAGCCGTTTGCCAGTTCGCGTGTTTAATAAGTTTGGTAATTTATTGGAAGAATTTTACCCTTATCCCTGGGTTTTTAAAGGAGGTATTAATTTAGCAGTTGGTGACAGTGATGGCGATGGTAAAGAAGATATTATTGTAGCACCCGGTCAAGGGGGCGGTCCGCAAGTTAGAGTATTTAGCGGCCAAGGGAAATTGTTAAGGCAGTTTATGGCTTTTGAAAAGAATTTTCGCGGTGGTGTTAATATTAGCATTGGCGATGTAGATGGTGATGGTCAAAACGAAATAGTTACTACGCCGGGCGAAGGTGGTGGTCCGCACGTTAGAATGTTTAATTCTAAAAACGAATTAAAGAGTCAATTTTTTGTGGAGCCTCTTAATTTTCGTGGTGGTTTGTCCGTTACGGTTTTACCTTAAAAATATTTATGTTCAGGTTATTTAAGATTAAGAGCCAATGGTTAGGTTTATTTAACCAGTTAATTAAGTTTGGTTTAGTAGGTTTAAGTAATGCTCTGGTGGATTTTGGTCTTTATTGGTTATTAACTCGTACCTTATCTTTTGGGCAGCAACAGTATTTGTTAATGAACGCCGTAGCTTTTTTGGTGGCTAATTTGAATAGTTTTATTTGGAATAGATATTGGACTTTTTCGACGGGCGGTAATTTTTTTAATTTTAAAGGTTATGGTCGGTTTTTATCTTTATCTTTGATTTATTTAGTTTTTATAGAAATAGGTTTATGGTGGCTGGTGGCTAAAGTTGGTTGGTGGGATTTGTTGGCCAAAGCTGTTTTGTTGGCTGTGGGTACATTATTTTATTTTACAGCGGCCAAAAGTTGGGTATTTAAAGAATCAAAAATTAAAAATCAAAAATCCTAAAACTTAAATCCTAAAACTTAAATCCTAAATAATTCCTAATAAAACAAGTTATTATGATTTGGGTATTGTTTAGAAATTAAGATTTAAAATTTGGGATTTGTTTAGTAGCTTGGTTTGTAAATGCTTTGGTTTTAGGCTAAAATTAACTAAGGAATTACTTATAATTTTTCTTTATATGTATAAACAATTATTAGAACGTAAGAATATTTTGGTAGCCGGTGGTGCCGGGTTTATTGGTTCGCATTTATGCGACGAACTCATTAAAAACGCTAACGTAATTTGTGTTGATAATTTTATTACCGGTCAAGAAGAAAATATTGATTTATTATTACAAAGTCCGCATTTTGAATTTATTCGTCACGATATTAGTCAGCCGTTGGATTTGGAAAAATTTCCCGAACTGGAAGTTTTTAAAATTAAACTGCAGGGTTTGCAGGAGATTTATAATTTAGCTTGTCCGACTAGCCCTAAGGAATATAATAAATTGCCTATAGAAACTTTATTAAGCAATGCCGACGGCACCAAGAATACTTTAGAGTTAGCCGTAAAATATAAAGCCAAGTATTTGTTAGCTTCTTCTTCGGCCATTTACGGCGATCCGGAAGAGGGTAAGCCTTTGGAAGAAACTTATTGGGGATTTATTGATCCGGTTGGCCCCAGAAGTTGCTATAACGAAGGCAAACGTTTTGCTGAAAGTTTAGCAGTTAATTATGGTCGCCAACACGATTTAAGTATAAAAATCGCCCGAATTTTTAATACTTACGGCCCCAGAATGAAAGTGAACGATGGACGTATGATACCGGATTTTATTGTTCATGCTTTGAGGGATGAATCTTTAACTATTTATGGTCACAAAGAAGCCACTTCCACTTTTTGTTATGTTAGTGACATGGTGGAAGGTTTAGTTAAATTAATGGAGTTTGAAGGTGATGGCATATTTAATTTGGGATCAATTGATTTAAATACTTTTATTGAAGTGGCGGAGAAGATAGTAACTTTAGCGGAAAGCAAAAGCGAGATTATGGTAGCCGAGCCTTTGCCTTATTGGGGCAAGCAGGGCATTCCCAGTATAACTAAAGCTAAGGAATATTTAGGTTGGTTTCCACTGCAGCCTTTGGATACAGGTTTAAAGCAAACGATTGATTATTTTAAAGTTCATAAAAATACTTTGCGTTTAAGCAGTAATTAAATATGGCCGATAACATAAAATATTTTACTTCAGAATCGGTTACGGAAGGTCATCCGGATAAACTGTGTGACCAGATTTCTGACGCAGTTTTGGATGAATTGTTAAGGCAAGATCCTTTAGCGCGGGTGGCGGTGGAAACCTGCGTGACGGCCGGTTTGGTATTAGTGGCTGGTGAGGTTAGCACTACAGGTTTTGCTGATGTACAAAAAATTGTTCGATCAGTTTTGCGTAAGGTTGGTTATACCGATCCATCATTTGGCGCGGCGGCCGAGGATATTGGAGTGTTGGTTTCTTTGCACGAACAAAGCGCCGATATTGCCCGGGGGGTGGTAAATAAAAACCTTAAAGTTTTAGGAGCTGGTGATCAGGGAATAATGTTTGGTTATGCTAATCGAGAAACTAAAGAATATTTACCCTTGCCAATTTGGTTGGCCCATCGTTTGGCTGAACAATTGGCTAAAGTTAGACACAATAAAACACTGCCTTATTTACGACCCGACGGTAAAACAGCTGTGACAGTTGAATATCGTAATGGTCAGCCGGTTGGTTTGGTTAATGTGGTGGTGGCGGCCCAACATGATGATCGGGTGAGTTTAAAACGTTTAAAAAAAGATATTTTAGCTAAAGTAATTAAACCAGTGGCCGGACGTTTTTTAAAAAATAATACTAAAGTTTATATAAATGCCACGGGTCGGTTTGTAACTGGTGGTCCGCAGGCTGATACGGGTTTAACCGGAAGAAAAATAATTGTTGATACTTACGGTGGTTATGCCAAACATGGCGGTGGTTGTTTTTCCGGTAAGGATGCCACTAAGATGGACCGAACCGGAGCTTATGCGGCTCGGTACGCGGCCAAAAATTTGGTAGCAGCCGGTTTGGCGGAAGAATGTGAAGTTCAATTATCTTATGTAATCGGCCGGGCCAAGCCTTTAAGCGTGGTGGTAAATAGTTTTGGCACTTCAGCTTTACCCGATAACCGATTAGCCATTATTGTTAAAAAACATTTTCCTTTGGAGCCACAAGTTATTATGGATAAATTAAAATTACGTCAGCCGATTTTTTTAAAAACAGCTGTTTATGGGCACTTTGGTCAGCCGGGCAGTAAGTTTACCTGGGAAAAGTTAGATAAGGTGGCGGTTTTAAAAAAATATTTACCCCAAGGAAAAAAATAAATGCTTAAAGTTTTAGTCACCGGCGGTGCTGGGTTTATTGGCAGTCATTTGGCAGAAGAACTTATTAGGAATAAGTTTGAAGTAATAGTGGTGGATGATTTATCCAGCGGTCAAAAAAAGAATTTGCCTAAGGCGGCGGTTTTTAAAAAAATGGATATTCGATCGCCTAAGTTGATAGTTTTGTTAAAAAAAATAAAACCGGATTATGTTTGTCATTTGGCGGCTCAAGTTAGTGCGCCTAAATCAATCGTTGATCCAGCTTTAGATGCCAGTATAAATATCAGTGGAACACTTAATCTTATAAAAGCTTGTCAGGGTTTAAAACTTAAAAAATTTTTGTTTGTTTCTACAGCTGGTGTGTATGGTGATAACGAGGATTTACCAACTGATGAATTAGTCAAGATGCAGCCGCTTAATCCTTATTCTTTCAGTAAATTGTCAGTGGAAAATTTTTTGCATTATTTTAAAACTGATTTGGGTTGGCCGACAGTGGTGACTAGGCTATCTAATGTTTATGGGCCCAGACAAAAAGCTTTAGGTGAAGGCGGGGTAGTGGCAATTTTTTCTGAAAGCTTATTAAAAGGTCAGGATTTGAACATACAAGGTAGGGGTTTTCAGACTAGAGATTTTATTTATGTGGTCGACGTGGCCAAAGGGTTAAGCCAGGCTATGTTGCACGGTCAAGGTGTTTATAATTTATCAACGGGGCGCGAGACCAGTTTATTGCAGTTACTTCAGGCTTTAGGCGAAGTGTTGGCGGTAGTGCCTAAAGTTAAGTATGTGCCGCCACGCTTAGGCGATGTACCAAAAAGTTGTTTAAAAGCTGACAAAGCCCGCCGTCAATTAAGTTGGCGTGCCGAAGTGCCCTTAACTGAAGGTTTAAGACGTACTTTGTTGTGGTTTAAAAAATCATCTATTAAAAAATGAAACCAGACATAGTAATTCCAGCTTATAATGAAGAGCCATCTATTGCAGCTGTCGTGGCGACTGTTAAGCCTTATGCTAACAAAGTAATTGTGGTGGATGACGGTTCTAGTGATCAGACTGCTACCTTGGCCAAGTCGGCCGGCGCTGTTGTTTTACAACACGTAGTTAACCGAGGCTATGGCGCAGCTTTGATTACCGGTTCTAATTGGGCTATTGAACAAGGGGCTTGGGCCGTGTTGCATTTTGATGCCGACGGGCAGTTTGATCCCCAAGATATACCGAGGTTGGTTGAGTATTTGGTTAAAGATGACAATCAGGTAGTCTTGGGTTCTAGGTTTAAGGGTCGGGTAATTGGCTTACCTTGGTTAAGGCGTTTAACTTTAAAAGTGGCCATAATTTTTACCTGGGTGGTGTCTGGTGTTAAATTAAGCGACGCTCATAACGGCTTAAGATTGTTTAGGGCGACTGCTTGGCAATTAATGATTTTACGGCAGGACAGGATGGCTTTTAGTTCGGAGTTGATAGATGAAATAAAAAGATTAAAATTAAATTTTGTGGAAGCGCCGGTAACCGTACGTTACACCGATTATAGTAAACAAAATAGTAAGCAAGGTCGTTGGCCGGCTGTACGCATAGTTAAAGATTTATTGTTAGGTAAATTACTTCGTTAAATTATGACTTTAATACAAATTATATTATTATTGTTGGTGTTGTTGGCTATTCGCCGTTTGTACATAAGGTTTAGCAATCGTGATATTGGCAAAGGGGAGTTTAGTGCTTGGCTGTTGCTGTGGCTGGCCGCTTTGTTGGTGATAGCTTTACCGCAAACCGCTTCTTATTTGGCTTTGTGGGTGGGTGTTGGTCGGGGTAGCGATTTGGTGGTTTATTTGGCTGTGCTGATTTTATTTTATTTGGTGTTTAAAATGGTGGTGCGCTTAGAAAAAATTGAACAGCAGTTAACAATAATTGTCCGTTCTTTAGCTAAACCCAAAACTTCAGCCAAGGAAACAGAAGAGGTTGATGGTTAATTAAGTTTAGATAATTTTTATGAAGGTTGGTATTGTAATAGTTACTTATCAGGCAAAAAAGTGGCTGGACATTAGTTTGGCTTCTTGTTTTAGTTACGCGCCCGGGGTGCCCGTTTATGTAGTGGATAATGCTTCCACAGACGGTACGGTTGATAGTATTAAGCAATCTTACCCTTTAGTTAAGCTAATTCAATCGCCCGTGAATTTAGGTTTTGCCGCTGGCAATAATTTAGGTCTTGAACAAGCTTTGCAAGACGGCAGGGAAGCTGTTTTATTGCTTAATCAGGATGCTGCTCTAACGGCTGGGGCCATAGCTAAGTTAGTTGAGGTTTTGCAGGCGGATATTTCAATCGGAGCGGTTCAGGCTGGTTTATATTTGCCTAACGGTTTAGTTAATTCTTTGGGTAATTGTTTCCATTATTTAGGTTTGGCTTATGCTGGTGGCAATGGTTTAAATAAGATTGAAGCGGATGAGCAATTACCTTGGTTAAAAAAAGATTTAAATATACCTTATTTTTCCGGGGCCGGTGTTATGTTGCGGACGGCTACTTTGTGCCAGGTTGGTTTGTTGGATGAGGAATTATTTATGTACCACGAAGATTTGGAATTATCTTTACGCTTTTTAGTAAGTGGTTGGAAGATAAAAGTAGAACCGACCGCTCGGATAATTCATCATTACCAAGCCAATCGCTCCTTAAAGCAGTTTTATTATATGGAGCGTAATCGCTGGTTGGTTTGGTTTAGTTATTTTAAGGTACCGACTTTAATGATTTTGGCTGTACCTTGGTTTTTTAGTGAAGTTTTGTTGTTGGCTATGTCTTTTTGGCAAGGTTGGTGGCGACAAAAATTAAAAGCTTATTGGTATTGCTTAAACCGACCAGCTCAAGAGGGTATAATTAATCGTCGGCGCCGGCTTAAAAAATTAAAAATAATAAGCGATCGGCAAATTTTATCCCAGGCCACCAGTCAGATTGCTTTTCAGGGGGGCAATGATTTTTTAACAGCTTATATTTTTAATCCAGTTAGTGCGGCTGTGTGGCGAGTGGTATATTTTTTAATAAGATGGTAAATAATAGACTTATGAAACCGACAGTAGTTCAATTGACTTGCGTGTATCCACCTTATGGTGGAGGTATTGGTCGAGTAGCTTATGATTATGCTGCTTGGCTAAGGACTAATTACCAAGTTACTGTTTTTACCCCGCGTTATAAAAAAAATCAAACTTTTGTAAATTTACCCGCGGTAACTATTAAAGCCCCGCCACCACTTTTAAGTGTAGGGAAGGCGGCCATTATGCCTACCTGGTTTAATTGGTTAAAAAACTTTGAGATTGTTCATTTGCATTATCCTTGGTTTGGTTTGCAGGAAATTTTGCCGTGGTTACCTAAAACCAGCAAGTTAGTTATCAGTTACCATATGAAGCCCACAGCTTCAGGTTTTAAGGGTTGGTTGTTTAAGCAGGATAGCAGATTATGGGAAAAAAAATTATTAACCAGAGCCGATGCCTTAATTTGTTCCACTAAAGATTATTTAACCGAGGTTGTTAACCCACCTTCAGTCACCACCGCCAAGTGGCATATTTTACCTTTTGCCCCAGCTGAACAGTTTAAGCCTAAAGAACCTAATATAAATTTAAGAAACAGTTTGGGTATACACCAAGCAGAAGCTGTAATTTTATTCGTGGGCACTTTGGATAAGGCTCATTATTTTAAGGGGTTACCAATTTTGCTTAAGGCTGCCCAGCAATTAAACAGAGCCTTTAAAATTTTGATTGTTGGTGGTGGTCGGCAGGATTTTTTTAAAAAAATGGTTAAGGAGCTTAGTTTAGAAGATAGGGTAATTTTTACTGGTTTTGTATCAGATAAACAGTTGCCTGATTATTATAATTTAGCTGAGATAGTAGTTTTCCCTTCACTTAATCAATCAGAATCCTTTGGTTTGGTGGCTTTGCAGGCCCTAGCTTGCGCTAAGCCAGTGGTGGCTTCCAAATTGCCAGGGGTACAGTCTTTAGTGCAAACTGGAGTTAATGGTTTGTTAGTGCCAGCTAAGCAACCCAATAGTTTAGCCTTTGCTTTAGACAGTTTATTAGCCGCGCCTAAGTTAGCTAAGGAGTATGGTTTAAATGGTTTAAAATTAGTAGAAAAAAATTATAGTGCTAGTCAAATTAGCCTTAAGTTAAATGAATTGTATCAAAGTCTGTTATGAAAATAAGTATTTTAACCAATTTGTATCCGCCGTTTACTCGAGGTGGGGCTGAATATTTAACTCATCAATTGGCTGGGCAGTTGGTAAAATTAGGGCATCAGGTGAGTGTAGTTACCACAGCGCCTGGCAAGGCTCGCGGTTGGAATAAATTTGAAACCAACGAGGAGGCTGGTATAAAAGTGAATCGATTTACCCCTTTTAATTTTTATTATTATTTGAATGGTCAATCTAAACCTTGGTTGTTACGTTTAGCTTGGCAAATAGTTAATTTATGGTCGCCACGCGTTAAAACTATTTTGCTTAATTATTTTAGGTCCTATAAACCGGATTTGGTTATTAGCTCTAATTTAATGGGTTTAGGTTTTGGGGCGGTTAAGGCTATTCGACAAGCTGGTCTTGGGCATGTGCATATTTTGCATGATGTTCAGTTATTGCAGCCTTCTGGTTTATTTTTTTGGAATAAGAAGCAGGATAATTTTTTGGAAAAAATTTATCAAAGATTTACCAAGAGGATTTTTAAGTCGGTTGGGGCTGTAGTGTCACCATCTGTTTGGTTATTAAGGGAACACGAAACTAGGGGATTTTTTAATAGATCAGTTAGATTAGTAGTGCCCAACCCAGTACCCAACTTAGCTGTTAACCAACTAGCTGGCCAACAAACAGGTAAAGAATTGTTGTATGTTGGGCAGGCTGCCGAATATAAGGGAGTTTTTTGGCTGATTAATACTTTAAAAAATTCTAATTTAAAAGATTGGCGGTTGCGTTTAATACTATGGACTGATAAAAAAAGTCGGCAAAAAATAGACCAGTTAATAGGGCAAGATAGTAGGTTTGTGGTTAATGTTGGCTTAAACCAGCAGACGGTGGATGATTATATGGCCCAAGCTTATTTAACCATTATGCCTTCTTTATGTTGCGAGAATTATCCAACAGTTATTGTTAAATCTTTGGCTTTGGGCCGGCCGGTTTTGGCTACAGCTACTGGTGGGGTGCCGGAAATTCTTCGCCATAATTTTAATGGCTGGTTATTTAATCCTGGTGATGAGTTTGGTTTTTTGGCTATTTTAGAAAAACTATTGTTAACGGAAAATTTGGTTAATCAAGCTGGTTTAAAAGCTAAACAAAATCCTGAAGTTTTAAGCTTAGAAGACTATGCTCGGCGTTTACTACAGTTGTTAAATAGTCGAAATTTGGCTTAAAATTAGCTTAAATTAGACCCTTTAGACTTAAGGATTTGTACCTTGGGTTAATTTGTGTTATTTTAAGGTCAATTTGGGTAAAAATAGTTATTTAAAAAAATAAAATAAAACTTTGGGAGGTTTTATGTCAAAAGTAAATTGGCCAAAAAGTAATGAACTAAAAATTGAAGGACTGAATGTTAATGGCTTAAATGATTGCACCATTTCTGTAATCAAAAAGGGAGGTGTTTATAAAATAGTTATTAGTAATTGCAAAGTTAAGCCAGTGGAAATGAAAGTTAATTATGACGAGGAGTCAAAACAAATTTATATAATTGGTCAGATGGATGGCCAAACTATAGTAATAAATTAATTAATATTCGGATGGATTTTAATAATATCCATCCTTTGTTTTTTTAGTCAGTTTGTCATCCTGCGGGGAAAAGTGTCCAGGTGGACATTTTTCCCCGCAAAGAAGTTAATTTGGAATGATGAATTATTTTAACTTAAAACTGGTAATAATATATAGCAATCGTACCGTTGTTAATAAGCCAGGTTTCGTTAGCCTCTTTGGCGGCCACTTCGTTTAATTGGTCAAAGTTGGCCCAGTAGCGATTAAGTATTAAATAAACTTTATTAAGATTGGTTAAGTCGGCTGCTGATTTAATAGTTAATCTGTCGGGCTGACTGTATTGGCTGGCTTGAAGATAGGTTTGATATAAAGGGTTGGTACCGGTGGGTAGTGGATAAAAATAGTGTTCATTATAATAACGGCTAAAACCAAAGGTTTGGACAGCGGCGGCGGCTACTGCCTGGTTACTTAAGACTACATAGTCATTATTTTTTTCTAAGTCGTTTATCAACTTAACAGCTTTAACATCTCTAGGGGTAGTGGGGTAAGCAGTGTCTTTTTGATAAAGATCAAATCGGGGATAATTTAAATACCAACTAGCTGTTAATAATAAAGCTAAACCTAAAACCATAGGCAGGGTTCTAAAGGTTTTTTGTACTAGGAAATTTAGTAGCCAATTAGCACCTAATAAAACCAGTGGCCATAAAGTTAATAAAGCTAAGTGCCACAAGCGGAGGTTATAAAAATTTTGTTCATTATCTGGCAGGCTGTTAAAGTGGAAAAATAATTTAAGTATTAAATAACTTAAAGTTAAAGATAAAACTGGCCAAATAAAAACTTGTTGGTCAGTTTTATTTAGACGATTTAAACCATAACCCAGGAGTGCCAAGCCCACCATAGTTAAACTTAAAGGCAATCCCCATAGGTAGACTGTATCCAATATATTAAGAGCATAAGGTATTTGGGGTAAGTTTTGTTGTAGAGTAACGTAAAGTTCATTCAAGTTTTTTAAGGGATTACTTAAAGTTAAATTTAATAAATTTGGTTTAATAAAATTTAAAAAAATAAAAGATAGCGGTACGGCTAAACTTAACCAAGCCATCGCTAGCCACTTAATTATTGGGCCACGATTATTAAAAATTTTCCAAAGTACCAAACCGAGCAAAGGTAAGCCGATTATGGGATGGGTTACCAGAGCGCTTAAGGCGAACAAACTAGCCAGCCATAGGCTAGTTGTGGTTGGTTGGTTGGGAAATATTAAAAAAATGACCAATAAAGCCCATAAATAACTAAGAGCCAGGGGAGTAGTTATAGTAAAAAGAGGTAAGGTTAAAAGTAGGGGTACTAAATAAATATAATTAGTTGAGAGCTTAATTTGATTTTTAAAACCATTAAGCAAGGCCGGCCAGGTTAAGCCGGCTAATAAAGGTATTAACCAAAGATCTAGTTGGTTAAGGTGGATTTTTAAAAAATCAGCCAATAGAACTTCCAACCCATATTGTCCTAGATAATAAAAAGGTTTGGGCGAAATAGTATGATTAAGTTGTAACAGTTGGGCTGTGGCCTGGTGGATGATCGGATCAAAAGCATAACCCAAGGGAAAAATTATCGGCAGTAAAGACAGGCTCAGCCAATAAAAGGGTATAAGCCAAAAAACATTACAGCGCCGGTTAATCAAAATAGTTAGTCCGGCTAGAAAAAAATAAACTAAAAAAAACCAATTTGGTATAGTTTGCCAAGGTGACCGCCAAGCTTCATCAGTTCTGAATTGCCAAAGCAATCCGGCGGCGATTATTAAGGCGATAATATAAAAAATAACCAGCCAATTATTTTTAGTATTAGACCAGCTTATTTTTAAATTTTGAAAATTAAGGGGTTGGTTTTGGCCCAGCCAAGGTAGTAAAGTAAATAAGACCAAAGCGAATAGTGGTTTAAACAAATTAATATAAAAAACCAGAGCACCGCTTAAACTAATAAAAGCTAAAATAGCCAAACCGCCCATAATTAGACGTTCTAAATTTGTGCCATTTTTTAAACGATTGCCCCATAACCAGGCGTTAACCACCAAATAAATTAAACCGCCTAATAAGTTTATTAGCGGCCAGTTTAAATAATAAGCGATTAAGGCCAAGCCTAATCCTAAAAGGCTGACTAAACTTTTTATTAACATAGTTTTATTGTAGCATTTAGGGTTAAAACAATCACGGTTTAACAGTTAAGTAAGCCGGTTTTTGGTTTTAAGGGGCTTAGGGTAGTGGTTTTGTTAAACCGTGCTAGTTTGCTAGAGTCTTGTTATAATAATTTTATGCCTTTTCAGACTGGTTTGTTGAAGGAAAAATTATCAACTAAAGAAATTATTGGCTTAATAATTTCCAGTAGTCTTATTTTTTTACTGTATTCAAGTTTTAGTTGGGGCTTGCCAGGACGTTTTAATTCACCAGACGAGGCCGCTAATGCTTTTTGGGCTAAGCGTTTGGCTGTGGGACAAAGTTTAAAAATAGACAGCCCTTTAAATAAAATTGCTCAAAGTCCGATAGTTCATCCTCGGAGCACCAAAGTAATTAACGGGCAATTGCAGCCAGTTAGTTTTTTGGGTTTACCTCTAATGGCCGGCGGTTTGGCTAAAGTTTTTGGTCCGGCGATTTTGCCTTGGTTAACGCCTTTATTGGCGGCTGTAAGTTTAGCGGCTTGGTATTTAATCTTACGTCGTTTGTTTAACCAGCAGACTGCTTTGGTAGGTTGGATTTTATTAGCTTTTTTACCAGCCGGTTGGTATTATCAGTCGCGATCATTTTTTCATAATGGACCCTTTTTTAGTTTGCTTATTTTGGCTTGGTGGTTAAGTCTTGGGGCCTTAGAAAAAAAGTCTTGGGTAAGAGCTGGTTTAAGTGGTTTATTGGCTGGTTTGGCTATAACTTTTCGCAGTTCAGAAGTATTTTGGTTGTTGGTAGTCGGCGGTTTGTGGTTTTATAGTTATCGTCAGCAATGGGATTGGCGTTTTATAACAGCTTTTTTAATTGGTGGTTTGGTTGGTTTTAGTCCGGTGGTGGTGGCTAACTTAATAATTTACGGACAGCCTTTGGCCATAGCTTATCCAACAGCCAGTGTAGTTAAGGCAGTTGGTTTACAACAAACAGTTTCTTTATTAGGGCAGTTACTATTGCCTTTTGGTTGGCACCCTAAAGTTATTTTAAGCACAGTTGGTAATTATTTGATTGGGTTGCAATGGTGGTGGTTTAGTTTAGCTGTAGTGGGTTGGTTGTGGTTAATCAGAAATTTAAAAATGTTTAGCCGTCAGCAAAAAAATGTTTTTATTATGACTGGTTTGGTGTTTGTTTGGCTGATAATTTTGTATGGTAGTTGGTTGTTTAATGATAATCCTGATCCGCAAGCGGTAACTATTGGTACGTCTTATGTTCGTTATTGGTTGCCCGGTTACGCCTTAGCCTTAATACCAGCCAGTTTAGCTTTGGCTAATTGGTTAAAAAAGGGTCAAGGGCCAAAATACGCAGTTTGGTTAGGGTTGGTCTTTTATGTAGTTTGGTCAGCTTATTTAGTTGTTTGGTCTGAACCGGAAGGTTTGCTGAGAATTAGGTCAAATATTAAGGATTTTGCTAAAGTTAGTCAGGCGGTTCAAGAATTAACACCAGTTAATAGTGTTATTGTTAGCGGTCGAACTGATAAATTTTTTTGGCCAGAGCGGGAAGTTATTGTGGATTTAGTTAGTGATAGTGATTATCAAGCCATTAAGAATCTTTTGGTGGCTGGTTGGCCGGTTTATCAGTTTCATCCCTCTTGGCCTCAGGACACTTTGTTTTATTTAAATACCGACAAGTTAAAAAAATACAATTTAACCATAACTTTAGTGAAAGACGGTTGGTCTGGTTTTAGTTTATATCAATTTAGTTCACTTGGCTTATGAGGACGCCGACTTATTTAAGATGGCTGGTGCCACTAGTATTTTTGCTTTATTTGGCTGGACAAAATTTGTTTAGCCAGGCCAGTTTATCTTTTGACAGCTGGTTATTAAATCGTCAGCCAGCAGTAGGTATTTTATTACCGGCCGGCCGAGTAACCAGAGTGGAGGAGGGATTAAAAGTTAAACAAGAGCCCTTGTATTTGGATATAAAAATACCACCCCGAGCTCAGGCGGTTAAGTTAAAACTGTTGGTAAAGGGTCAGGCTGAGGTAACTATTGGTTCGCGTCAGGTTGGCGAGTGGTCTTGGCAATGGTGGCCACAGACTAAAATAGAACAAGGGGACGAAGTCATTTATTTGATAGTAGCCGAACCGATTGGACAACTAGCACCGGATTATAGTTGGCGTTTTATTTTGTCGATTAAAGATATGCCGGCCGAAGATTTAATAATAAAAAAAGTCCAAGTGGAAATAGTAAGAAATAATTTTTCCAAGGGTTGGCTTAAAAGCAGATTATTTTTTTGGTTATGATTAATTTATCAATATTAGATTATCGAGTTAGTAAATTAATCCGTCGGTGGTTAGGCGAATTATCTTTGGGATTATTAGGTGCTTGGTGGTTAATGTGGCTTTTAGAATTAGTTAGGCCGGGCGGGGTAAGTTTGTACCTTGACCTTAATTTGATTTTAGTGTTAGCTCTAATAGCTTGGCTAATTGGTCAGCCGGTAAAACAGGGGAATAAATTAGCTTATTACAGCCAATTAATTCTATCTGTTATAATAATAAGTGTTTTAATAGTTAGGCTAATTAAGTAAGTCTTATGTCTTTTAAACTGCTAGACGACAATTTAATAAACGAAATAGCGGCGGCAGCTCAGAATTCAGCCAGGCGGCGCAGTTTATACACTTTTCATCAAGATAATGATGATAAGATTCATCGTTTACTTAATGTAATTCAACCAGATTCTTACGTCCGTCCGCACAAACATCAATCGCCGGACAAGGTGGAAGTGATGGTTGTTTTACAGGGTAAATTAGCTATGGTGGAGTTTGCCGAAGACGGTCGGCCAGCTAGCCAGATTATTTTAACAGCCAAGGTTAGTCCCTATGTTTTGGAAATAGAGTCGAATACTTGGCATATGTCAATTGCTTTAGAGGCTGATACAGCCGTTTATATAGTTACTGAAGGACCTTGGCAACCAGCTACTCATAAAATTATGGCGCCTTGGTCGCCAGAAGAACAGGACACTGTAGCTGCCCAAAAATATTTAGCCGGTTTAAGACAGGAGCTGATGTTGTATTAGATAAAATTCTAAACATTAAAAATGTTTAATTTCAAATATCAAACAACAAACCAATATTTAAATTATTTAGGATTTCGGATTTAATGAATTTATTATGGATTGTATTTTTTGTAAAATAGTAAATAAAGAATTGCCAGCTTGGCTAGTGGCGGAAACTGAAGATTATTTGGCTTTTTTAGATATTAAACCAGTTCAACCGGGCCACACCTTGGTAATACCCAAAAAACATTATGAGGATTTATTAAGTTTGCCCGAGGAATCAGCGGTTGGTTTAATAAAGTTTGCTAAAATTGTGGCTAAAGCAGTGGTTAAAGGTACAGCTAGTTCGGGTTTTAATTTAACTTTGAATAATGGCGTTACGGCCGGACAAGTTATAAACCATTGTCACTTTCATATTATTCCTCGGTTAGCTCATGACCAGTTGCCAGCTTGGCCGCATAAGGATTATCAGATTAACCAGGCGGAAGATTTATCAGTCAAGATAGCAGCTTATTTTAAAGAATTATAACATTATGAAAATATTAGTAACCGGCGGCGCTGGGTTTATTGGTTCAAATTTTATAAATTATATTTTGGACAAGTATCCGAATTATACAGTGATTAATTTGGATAAATTAACGTATGCTGGCAATTTAGACAATTTACTCAAGGTGGCTAATAATCCGCGTTATAGTTTTGTTCAGGGTGATATTGCCGACCCAATTAAAGTGGTTGAAGTATTAGGTCAGGGCGTAGAAGCGATAATTAATTTTGCCGCCGAAACTCACGTGGATCGTAGTATTCATTTGGGCGCCCGAGACTTTGTTTTGACTAATGCGTTGGGTGTGCAGACTTTATTGGATGCTACGCGTCAGTTTAAAATAAAAAAAATAGTTCAAATTTCCACGGATGAAGTGTATGGTTCTTTGGAGTTGAACGACGGACAATATTTTACCGAAGACACCGCTTTTCAGCCTAATGTGCCTTACGCGGCCGCTAAAGCGGCTGGTGATTTGCTATGCCGAGCGGCTTGGAAAACTTTTGCCTTGCCGGTGGTGGTAAGCCATTGTTCTAATAATTATGGGCCTTATCAATTTCCGGAAAAATTAATTCCGTTTTTTATTACTCGGGCTAGCCAGAATTTACCCTTGCCTTTGTACGGCGACGGGCTTAACGTACGTGATTGGTTGTATGTTAGGGATCACTGTACAGCTATTGACGCCATGTTGCATAAGGGTGTGCCCGGCCAAGTTTATAATATTGGCGGACATAATGAAATGTCTAATTTAGACATAGCTAAAATAATTTTAAAGCAACTTAATAAATCGGAAGATTTAATAACTTTTGTGAAAGATCGACCGGGTCACGATCGACGTTATGCTATTGATGCTTCCAAAATTGCTCAAGAGCTTGATTGGCGGCCGGCTTATGATTTTACCAAGGCCATTAAAGAAACAGTTGATTGGTATTTAAATAATCAAGAGTGGGTTAAAAATTTATTGGCCAGGCAGTCGGCTTTTAATGAGCATTTAAAATAATAGGAGTTTTATGGGCTTGTTTAAAAAAATAATTTTACCTATCCACAAAAATGAACGATTCAGTTTAATACCACTGGAGGTTAAAGAGCGCTTGGATTTTACAGTAGAGCGGGTTTACGCCTTACTTAAGGCTAGTCAGCCGACCGGTTCTCATTGTCACAAAGTGGAGAAAGAGTGTTTTATTTGTTTAGTTGGTCAGGTAACAGCTGTTATTGATAGTAACGGTTTGGGTTGCCAAGAAGTAATTTTAAAAACCGGGGAAGCTATTTACGTAGGTAACTATGTTTGGCATCATTTTAAAGATTTTTCTCAAGATTGCGTGCTAATGGCTTTATCATCCACTAATTATGATTCAGCGCGCCAGGATTATATAAACGATTATGCAGAATTTGTTAAACAAGCCAAACGATAAAGTTTTATTACTGGGTGTTTTAGGTATGTTGGGCAGTGATTTGGCCTTAGTTTTGGCTGATTTACCTGGTTTAGTTTTGTGGGATAAGGAACAGATTGATGTTACTAATCAGGCTGAAGTTTTATTAAAAATTAAAGAGCTTAAACCAAAGATTATTATTAACGCCACTGGTTATACCGATGTTTTAGGTGCCGAAGACAATCATACAGCAGCTGATAGTTTAAATGACCGAGCCGTTGGTTATTTGGCCGACAGCGCTAAATTATTAGATGCTTGGTTAGTGCATTTTTCCACAGAATACGTGTTTGATGGTTTAACCGAGGCGGCTGGTTATGATGAGTCAGCCAGACCTAAACCTTTAAATTATTATGGCCAAAGTAAAATGGCTGGTGAAAAGCATATTTTAAATTATCAAAATGGTTTTTTGATTAGAACTTCTTGGTTGTATGGGCGGACGCCTCAACGGGGCAAGCCTAGAGGTTTGAATTTTATAGCCACTATTTTACAAAAAGCTCAACAACAAAAAAATCTTCAGGTGGTTAATGATCAATTTGGTAAACCAACCTACACAGTGGATTTGGCTAACGCTGTGCGCAAGTTACTAAGTAATGGTTATGAGCCGGGTATTTATCATTTGGTAAATGAGCAAGCAACTAGTTGGTATGAATTAGCTAGAGAAATTGGACGGTTACGGGGTTTAAAAAATTCTTTACAACCGGTGGCCTCGGCTGATTATCCAGATCTAGTGGTTCGGCCCAAAAAAGCTATTTTACTTAATACTAAGTTTCCGCACTTGCGCCCTTGGCAAGAAGCGGTTAAAGAATATTTACAAACAACTTTATGAAAGGAATAATTTTAGCCGGCGGTGAAGGTAGTAGATTAAAGCCTTTAACAACCGTAACCAGTAAGCAATTATTACCCATCTATAACAAGCCGATGATTATGTATCCCTTGGAAACTTTGTTGAAAGCGGGGATTAAGGAGATTTTGATTATTGTTTCACCAGAACACGCTGGAGATTTTTTGCATTTATTAGGTTCGGGTCGGCAATTTGGCGCTAAGTTTACTTACGAAATACAAGACAGACCTGAAGGTTTATCCCAAGCTTTTGTGATTGGTGCTGATTTTATCGGTCAGGACAATGTTACTATGATTTTGGGGGATAATATTTTTCAGGATGATTTTAGTCAGGCTATTAAATCTTTTACTGGCGGTGGGCATATTTTTGCCAAAGAAGTAACCGATCCGGAACGGTTTGGTGTGGTAAAATTTGACGAGCAAAAAAAAGCCACGGTTATACAAGAAAAACCCCAGGAATTTTTATCCAACTATGCCATTACTGGTTTATATATCTATGATAATCGAGTGGTGGAAGTAGCTAAAAATCTTAAACCATCGGCGCGGGGTGAGTTGGAAATAACTGATTTGCACAATTGGTATTTACAGCGCGGTGAATTAATAGTTGATACAGTAACTGGTGAATGGATAGATGCCGGTACTTTTGATTCTTTGCTTAAGGCCAACGTATTAGCTGCCGGTTATCGCTTAGCGAACTAGGATCAACGGTTAGCTGGTTTAGCCCAGCTTCTGTTAAGAGAATTATATTTTTATTTTTGGGGTCCAGATAAATATCCTGGACTTCATTTTTAAGTTCGCTTAATAACCAACGTTGTTGAGTGTCCCTAGTATCTGTTTCCAAAGCCCAGATTTCTTGGCCAGCGGCTACAATTAAATAGGGTTCTTGGTTAAAGTAGCGTCCTAAAGAAAAGGCCGAACCTAAACGCAGGAGCAAGTTTAATTTATTATCGGTTATTTGATAGTCCCAAATTTCGAAATTATTGGTCAAAAGCAAACTTTGGCCATCAGGGGACCAATCTAAAGAATTAACTTCGGGTAGTCGTCTAATGGGTATAAGTTCGGTTAAAGGCGAGTGTAGTAAATAAAGGATGTGGCGGTCTAGATCAAATAAAGGTAACCAGCCACTAGGTTGATTAGCTGGTAAGAATTTTAAATTGCTGGACAAGGTGGGGGGATCGTCAAATAAAACTACTTGTAAGTTAGATAAGTTAAGGGCTTTTAGGGCTAAGCTTTGATTACTTCTTAAACTGAGGGCAAAAATTAAATTGTCATGCACGCGAAAATCACTTATAGCTTCACGCCAGATAAGTTTTTTACTGCCGTTTTTATAATTAAAAGAATAAAGTTCGTTGTCGGTTGAGATAAAAACTAAGTCTTCATCATCGCCCCAGTGTAATTGTTTGGGATTTAAATCGACTGGCAAATTAAGGCTGCGCCAGGCACTGTCGCTTAAAGAATAAATTTGCCAGCTTAATTGGCCGTTGTTGGATTGTTGGGTCAAAAAATGTCGGCTAGAGGGCGACCATTCTAAATTTTTAAAAGATAAACCAGCTTGACGCTTTAACAAAGCAGTTTGCCCGCTGGCTAAATTTAACAGCCATAAGCCACTATTTAAGCCTTTGGGAATTTGGTACAGTAGATTTTCTTTATTGGGTGATAGTAAGGCGTTATTAATTTGCCCGCTGGTAATTGGCTGGCTGTCGGTTTGGTTGGGCCACAATCTAACTTGGCCGGTAAAAGTTACTAAAGCTGGTTGGACTTTTAGTTTTTTTTGCCAAGATTGAAAACCGTCTCGAGTTAGTTTAACTAGATAATCCTGGGGATGTAGCGATTGGACAGTAACTGGTGTTTGGTGGGGAGTTATTTGGTCATTTATAAACAGGTCAGCTTTCAGAGGTAGAGAGTCGGCCATTAAAGCGCCAATCCTTTCCAAACGGTTATTGGTGAAATCGTAGCGGTAGCCTTGCAGATAAAATAGTAGAC
Source organism: Patescibacteria group bacterium (assembly GCA_018817715.1). NCBI lineage: Bacteria > Patescibacteria group bacterium. The sequence goes on along the minus strand of JAHITT010000001.1, from coordinate 58,308 downwards.
CAAAAGCCGCTAGAAAAAAAATAAGAAAAAATCCTAAATAAATAAAGCGGCGCCAAAATAAATTCATAAAATAAAACTAGAAGGTTGAAATGCTATCAATAATAAGCTAAACTTATTTAAGTTAAGCTTTAATAAGTGTAACATGGGATCACTTTTGATAGAAGGCGGCCGACCTTTGCACGGCCAAATTACTGTTCAAGGAGCTAAAAACGCTACCACACCGATTGTGGCGGCTTGTTTGTTGACTCAAGAAGTGGTGAAGCTTAATAACGTGCCACAAATTGCTGATGTGGAAAAAATGTTGGCTTTATTGGTTGGTTTGGGCGCTAAGGTGGTAAGGCAGGGCGAGAGCGTACAAATTGAAGCTAAAGAAATTTCAGCTGCTAAATTAGACAGGGCCTTGGTGCGTAGTATGCGTTCATCGGTTTTAATGTTTGGCCCCTTGCTTAGTCGGTTAGGCGAAGTAAGTTTGCCCGAACCGGGCGGTTGTATAATCGGCAATCGACCCTTGGCCGCTCATTTTGTTGGTTTAAAGCAATTAGGCGCCAAAGTGGAACAGGTTGAAGATTCTTATGTTTTAAAAGCCAATGGTTTGCATGGTGCCCAGATAGTTTTGCCAGAGTTTTCGGTTACGGCCACGGAAAATATTATTATGGCCGCGGTTTTAGCTAAAGGTTTAACCACTATAGAATTGGCGGCGGCTGAACCGCATGTTCAGGATTTGTGTAATTTTTTAAATAAATTAGGCGCCCAGATAAGCGGTATTGGTACTCATAAATTAGTTATTGAAGGTGTTAGTAAGCTTACAGGTGGCGAGCATACTATTATTCCTGATATGGTAGAAGCGGGTACTTGGGCAGTTTTGGCCGCCGTAGGTCGAGGAGAAATAAAAATTAATTCCATTATGCCCGAGCATTTAAGCATTGTTCTGTTAAAGCTTAAAGAAATTGGCGTTGATTTTACTTTAGAGGAAAATAGTTTAATTGTGCGAGCCAGTCGGCAGTTAAAGCCTTTTAAATTACAAACTATGCCTTATCCGGGATTTGCCACGGATTTGCAGGCACCTTTTGCCGTGTTGGCTACTCAGGCTAGCGGTAGTTCTTTGATTCACGATCCTTTATACGAAGGCCGGCTTAATCATATTGCCGAACTTACTAAAATGGGGGCTAATGCTGTGGTGGCCGATCCGCATCGGGTGATTATTAACGGGCCAACGCCTTTATATGGTCGGGAAATAAGATCTTTTGATTTGCGGGCTGGGGCCACTTTAATAATTGCCGGTTTAATTGCCGAGGGCCAAACTGTGATTAATGATCTAGAAATTGTGGATCGCGGTTATCAGCATTTGGTAGAACGTTTAACCACTTTAGGTGCTAAAGTAAAAAGAGTTTAGTTTTTGACCAGAAGTTTTTTAAGTGTTAGACTGGCTGTGGCTTTAATTTAAAAATAAATGAATCAAAAGTTGTCTTTTTTCTTTAAGAGTAATTTTCTTAGCCGCTATCAGCGGCCTCTGCCACCGACTTTGGTGGTAGTTTTTGTTTTGGTAGCATTTTTATTGGGTTATGGTTGGGGTTTAAATAAACAAACGATTACTAATATTCCTAATGGCCAGGTGACCAATGTTAATCAGCCGGCGCCGGATTATTTAGCTAAAGATATTGATTTTTCTTTATTTTGGAAAGTTTGGCAATACGTTCATAATAATTACATAAATAATTCCATTAGCGACACTAAATTATTTTATGGGGCTATTGCTGGCATGGTTCAAGGTTTGGAAGATCCTTATTCCATTTATATGGATCCGCAAACTGCTCAAGAATTTGCTAGTGAATTGGCTGGTAGTTTTGATGGTATTGGTGCGGAAATTGGTGTTAAAGACCAGAATTTAGTAATTGTGGCGCCTTTGCCTGATACCCCGGCTGATCGGGCGGGTTTAAAGTCTGGTGATCGAATTTTAGCTATTGAAAATACCGATACCACTGGTATGGCGGTGGATAAGGCCGTTCGGTTAATTAGAGGTGAGCGAGGCACAGCTGTTAAGCTTTTAATTTTATCTAAATTAGCGGATCAGCCGAAAATAGTGGAAATCGTGCGCGATAAAATAGTTTTAAAAATTGTTCAAAGTGAAATTAAAGAATTACCTTCGGGCGCTAAAGTCGGTTATATTAGGTTGGCTCATTTTTCCCAAAATAGTGATATTTTATTTAAGGAAGCTTGGACTAAATTATTAGCCCAAGGTAGCCAGTCGATTATTTTTGATTTACGCAATAATCCGGGTGGTTTTTTGGACCAAGGCGTGGCTATTGCCAGCCACTGGATAACGGAAGGGGTGGTAGTTTCGGAAAAAATGCCTAAAGGTGAACCTCGGGATTATAAAAGCACTGGCGCGGGCGAATTGGTTAAAGTGCCGACAGTGGTTTTGGTAAATGAAGGTTCAGCTTCAGCTTCGGAAATTGTTACGGGCGCTTTGCAAGATTATGGTTTGGCCACCATTATTGGCCAAAAAACTTTTGGCAAAGGTTCGGTGCAAAATTTGGAAGAATTTCCTGATGGTTCGGCTGTTAAATTAACCGTGGCTAAATGGTATACGCCCAAAGGCCGATCGATTGATAAAAACGGTTTGGAGCCAGATATTAAAGTGGACTTTACCGAAGAAGACCTTAAGGAAGAAAAAGATGTTCAATTAGAAAGAGCTTTGCAATTTTTAGCCAGATGAACTATTACCAGGGTTTATGATTAGGCGGCGTTATAGTTTGCAGGGCCAGGTGCAGGGGATAAATTTAAGGTGGCAGGTTAAAACTAAAGCGGAGCAGTTAAAAATTAGCGGTTGGGTGCACAACGAGCTAAACAGCACCAGTGTTACTTTGGTTGTTCAAGGTCCAGCAGAGGTTATCCAAGTTTTTGATGGTTGGTTAAGACGGGATATAAAACTGGCTAATTTAAAAAGTGTAAAATTTATTAATGAAGTGGTAATTAAGGAACCAGATTTTTTTATTATAATTTAGCTTATGAAAATTATTTTCTTAAAAGACGTACCTAATATCGGTAAAAAAAATCAGACCAAAGAGGTAAGCGACGGCTTTGCTTTGAATTATTTATTGCCTAATAAGTTAGCTATTAGGGCCACTAGCCAAACTCTAAAACAGGCGGAACTTAATATTGCTAAGCAAAAAAAACAACTATTGGCTCAAGTTAATTTACTTACCGAAACTAAGCAACGTTTGCAGGGTTTGGTAATTAATTTACAAGCCAAAGCTTCGTCGGCTAGTACGTTGTATGCAGCTGTTTCGGCCGAGCAGGTGTTGGCGGCTATTAATAAGGCGGGCGGTTTAAAGTTAGAAGCCAGCCAAATAATCGGTTGTCATAATATAAAAACTATTGGTAGCCATACGGTTAAGGTAAATTTGGCTTCTAACGAGTCAGTCAATCTAAAAGTAATAATTGAAGCAGAATAATTTTATGTCCACCAAATACATTTTTGTAACCGGCGGAGTTTGTTCGGGTTTGGGTAAGGGCACGGCCATGGCTTCTATTGGTGCTATTTTAAAAACAGCCGGTTACAGCGTTACAGTTTTAAAATTAGACCCTTATTTGAATATTGATCCCGGGACCATGAGCCCGTTTCAACACGGCGAAGTTTTTGTAACCGACGATGGTTATGAAGCGGATTTGGATTTAGGACATTATGAAAGATTTATTGACGAGCCTTTGTCTCGTTTATCTAACTTAACCACTGGTCAGGTTTATCAAAAAATTCTATTAGACGAACGGGAGGGGGCTTATTTAGGCCGAACTATTCAGGTAATCCCGCATATTACCGGTTTTATAAAAAATAAAATAACCGAAACGGCCCAGCGCACCAAAGCGGATTTTTTGTTAATAGAAATTGGCGGTACAGTCGGCGATATTGAAGGGGAGCCGTATTTGGAAGCGGCTCGGCAGTTTCATCGTGAATCTGGTCCGGACAACGTAATGTTCGCCTTGGTAACGCTGTTGCCGCATTTGGAAACTTCGGAAGAATATAAAACCAAACCTACACAAATGGCCGTTAGAGAATTGCATCGGGCCGGTATTCAGCCGGATATAATTTTGGCTCGGGCGGCTAAAAAAATTCCCAAAGATGTTTTGCATAAAATTGCTTTGTTTTGCGATGTGCCTTTGCCCAACGCCTTGCCTTGTCCGACTTTAAAGTCTATTTATGAAGTGCCTTTGGATTTGGAAAAAAATAATGTGTCTGAACTTATTTACAAACATTTTAAATTAAAACCGAAAAAAGTTGATTTGTCAGCTTGGCGAACTTTAGTGCGTCGGATTCATAATCCCAAGGCCAAAAAAATAACTGTGGCTTTGGTGGGTAAGTACACGGCACACGGCGATGCTTACATTAGTGTTCATGAAGCTTTAAAGGCGGCTAGCGCTTGGCAGGCATCTAAATTAAATATTATTGATATTGATTCGGAAAAATTAGAAAGCAAGGATAAAAAAGAATGGACTCGCTTAAAACAAGCTGATGGTATTGTGGTACCGGGTGGTTTTGGCAATCGGGGGATCGAGGGCAAAATAATGGCGGCGGCTTATGCCAGGGATAATAAGATTCCTTATTTTGGTTTGTGTTTGGGGATGCAAATTATGTGCATTGAGTTTGGTCGTCGTTTGCTTAATACCAAGGAAGTTAATTCTACCGAGTTTGATAATAAAACAGCTAATCCGGTTATTCACATTATGCCAGAACAGCGCCAGAACCTGGAGGCTAAGCATCTGGGCGCTAGTATGCGCTTAGGAGCCTATAATTGCCAATTGCAGGCTAAATCTAAGGCTTATAGCGCTTATACCTCTAAAGTCGCCCCACAGGCCGTGCCCTTAACCGAGCATAAGGATGGCACAGCCACTATTTCCGAGCGCCACCGGCATCGCTATGAATTTAATAATGAGTACCGCCATAGTTTTCAGGAAGCTGGTATGATTTTTTCCGGGTTAAACAAGGAACGTGATTTGGTGGAAGTAGCTGAATTAGCCGATCATCCTTTTATGTTGGGTACGCAGTTTCACCCTGAGTTTCAATCTCGGCCTTTGCGCCCACATCCTTTGTTTAGGGATTTTATAAAAGCCTGTTTGAAAAAGTAATTTTTTTTGGCTTTACCAAGATAAAATATTAACCAACGCCTCAGTCTAATTTAGACTGAGGCGTTTAAGTTTTTATATTTGTTTACATTATATCTACTGCCGCCGCTATCCGCCTTTTAGCAATTTATCTGCCACCATATTTAAGTCACGTGACAGAGCGGAAGTTGTGGCCGGGTATAACGAGCGCGTGTTTGTGGTGGCTTAGCATAGCGCGAGTACCGGCCGCAACGAGCACTGTAGGGGCTTAAATTCTGGTGGCGACTCTTGCTATTACTTCTCCTAGAGAAGTAATGAATTAAATATATATGACTGTTACTTTCTTTAAAGAAAGTAACACAAAGAATCGCCGCTAGAGTCCTCGCTTGGCTTCTGTCCCATAAGCCAAGCTGCGGGTAGCGGCAGGGCTTAAAGACAAAAAACTCCCGTATTGGGTAACAAGGGGAGTTTTTTAAATCAAGAGTAATTGCTTTTAGTTTATTCCACGCTGATGTAGCGACCAAGTTTTAACTTACCAGTAAAGCTTTTGCGCCAGCGTTGGTAAAATTTTACTATGCCGTTTTGAGTGGCGAACAAGGTATCATCGCCGCCTTTTTTAACACCTTTACCAGGGAAAAAGCGGGTACCGCGCTGTCTAACCAAAACCATACCAGCCTTGGCTGGTTGTCCGGCAAAAAGTTTAACTCCTAAACGTTTACTTTGTGAATCGCGGCCTAGTGTTGTAGAGCCGCCTGCTTTTGTATGAGCCATATCTAATAGTAAATTACTTGCGAAAAGTTTAGCTGTTTTTAATCAGCCAAATTATTATAAATTATTCTTTGTCTTAAGTCAAGGGTTTTAGGTGGGTTGTGAGGAATGAGGGTAGTAAAATAATAAAAAGATGCTATAAGTATCTACCTATAGCACCATGGCTTTTTTATTGCTTTTCATTTCTCGTTTTATTCCATGCCGTTTTCTGCAAGGAATGAGAATATAAAGGCTCCGAATTTAGGAAATATGTCTTTGACTGTTTTACAGTCAATAATTGTTTTTTCGCCAGAGTTAAAAACTTTTTGTCCATCCCATTCAAAGTATTGCTTTGGGGCTTTTATTCCTGATTTTTTAAAACTATCAGGAAATAAATCGTATACTTTTTCGGCTAAATAAGATGCACTAGGATCTACTGCAATGGATGTTTCTGCAGCATAGGCTATTTCGTTTTCTCTGGTAGCTATTTGCACGAATAATTTTGTGCCTTCTATACCAAAGAATACATGACACTGACTGTTAACTTTTTCGATTAAGCTTTCCATTGCACACTCCTTTTTTGTTTTTAAATTAGTTTTTAGATTTAATTTTAATAATCGGAGAATTATAATCGATCTTTTATAGTTTAATATAACGATTTATTTAAGCAGAATTTTAAAATCTTGTCAATGTCATGAGCGGGTTGTGTGGAGGGGTATTAGAAGGTAGAATGTTAGTATTAGTTGTTTTATTTATGAGCAAAGAAAAATTTGATACAAAAACCGAAGAGTCTTTTTGTAATTTTTTTAAAAACGTTGGTGAGAATATTGTGAAAATAAAGGGAAATAATTTTCCGGATTTTTTAGTTGATGACAGATTTGTTTTTGAAATCAAAGAAATAAATAAGAGTGGTACGGAAGAATATAGTAATGGGGTAAAAATACAAAAAATTAATATAATTAATGTTGTCAATAAATATATTATTGATTTTGATAAAAAAATAAAAAGCTATGAGAAAATTAAAAAGTGTAGTTATTATGGTTTAGTGTTTTATAATTTGAGATATCAAACAGATAATCATATTAAAGAATCTTTTAAAAATAGTAAGATTAAAAATTATAAAATAATTAATAGTCTAATTTATGCTGGATATAATAAGCCAACTAATACGACCTTAGCTTTGAGCGTATTTAATAATAAAGATTTTTTATTAGATGATATTTTTAACGATTTAAATTATGAAGTTTTGTAAATTTTTATGCCCCAATTAGCCATTGATATTGTTCTTCTACCGCCCGAGGAAGTAATGGATAAAGCCATTGCTATAAATAACCAGTTATCAGGTGATGCTATTAGGCTTAATAAGCTGGATTGCCTACCGCATATTTCTCTGTGCATGGGTGTGGTAAGGGAAGAAGATTTAGAAAAGGTTAAGCAAATAATCAATCAAATAGGGCAGAACTATAAGCCATTACCGTTAACTATAAATAAAATAGACGGCAAACATGTTTGCTTTGAAATAGTGAATACCAAAGAACTACAAAGTTTACATGAAGCTATAATGACTAAGCTGGAACCTTATTTATCATACAATTCTACAGTTGATTGTTTTTTAGGGGAAGAAATTAATGAGAGGACTCTGTGTTGGGTAAATAATTATAAAGAGAAAAGCAGTTTTAGTAATTTTTATCCTCATATTACTTTGGGAAAATATGAAATAGAGGGTAAGGATGAGAGTATTTATTTTACAGCTTCTAAGTTAGCTGTTTGTCATTTGGGGAATTATTGCACTTGCCGTAAAATACTACATAGTGTGGATTTGTTTTAAAAATGATTTATGTCTGTAAAATTTTATTTATCTTCTTATAAATTTGGCAGTCCAGATAATGTGGTTAAATTTAAGACCTTGGTAGCTAATACTAATAAAAGAGCGGCTTATATTTCTAATGCTTTGGATTGTTTTGATGATTTAGAACGTCGTCAGCAAGGTGAGCAGGAGGAAATAAATTATTTGGCGGGTTTGGGAATTACAGCTGAGGTTTTGGATTTACGCCATTATTTTGGTAAAATCGAGGAGTTAAAAAAAATTTTAGTTAATTATGACATTTTTTGGGTAAAAGGTGGTAATACTTTTGTGCTTAGACAAGCTATGGCGTTGAGCGGTTTAGATGTAATTCTTAAAGAGTTTGTAAAATCTGACCGGCCGATAATCTACGCTGGTTATAGCGCTGGCGTGTGTGTTTTATCACCAACTTTAAAAGGGTTAGCTATAGTGGACGATCCTAACCAAAAGCCTTATGGTGCGGACAGAGAGACTATTTGGGAAGGTTTAGGTTTGATTAATTATTCCATTGCGCCACATTATAAATCGGACCATCCGGAATCGGCTGATGTAGACAAGGAAATAAAACAAATGATTGATAACAAAATGTTATTTAAGGCTTTGCGCGACGGTGAGGTTATAATAATTGAATAATTTTATGAAAAAATTGCAGGAAGAGATTAAAATTTTTTGCCAAGTTAATGGTTTAATTAGACCGGTGGAATATCAGTTATTGGATATGGTATCCGAATTGGGAGAGGTGGCCAAGGAAATTTTAAGGTCGTCTGATTATGGTAAAAAACCCGTTGAATATAAAGAGGAATTAAAACAAGAACTGGGCGATGTTTTGTATTCTTTAATTACCGTGGCTAACGGTTTGGATATAGATTTGGAATTAGCGGTTAAACAAGCTATCGTAAAATATCAAGCCAGGCTTACCAAAGGTTCTCCTGGATCGGAAAATGATTAATTTATGAATAATAAGAATTGTTTTATAATTCACGGCTGTCCTTCTAATGTGGAACAAGGAATGAATCCAGCCACTAGGATTTATGATAAACATTGGTTACCTTGGTTAAAAAAAGAACTTATAGCCAAAGGTGTGCCAACGGAAATGCCGCTAATGCCCGAGCCTTGGGCGCCGGATTATCAAAAATTTAAACAAGAGTTTAAAAAGTACGAAGTTAATGAACATAGTATTTTAATCGGCCACAGTTGCGGTAGCACTTTTTTGGTTAGGTGGTTAGGTGAAACCAAGCAAAAAATAGCTAAGCTTATTTTAGTGGCGCCTTGGAAAATTGCCCACACTGGTGATAGTTTTCGGCCGAATTTTTATACTTATGATATCGATGTTACGATTAAAGAGCGAGTCAGCAAAATAATTATGTTTACAGCCAATGACGAAGCAGATGAAGGCCAACAAAGTTTAAAAATTTTTAATAAAGCTTTAGGTGGAGAAATTATTAGTTTGCCAAATCATGGTCATTATTGTTTTAAAAATATGAAGACAGAAGAGTTTCCTGAATTATTACAAGAAGTTTTAAGTTAAGATGTATGAAAAAATATTTAGTTATAATGGTGTTGGTTGTGGCTGCGGGGGGGTGGTTTTGGTTTAGTCAGCAGGCTAAAAATTCTAAGATGGTGGAGGTCGGCGGCAATCAGTCTGATATTGTAGAATTGGTTGATAATAAAAATAAGTCAATTGATAATACAGATGAGTCTGTGGCAGAAGAAAAAACATTAACTAATGATCAGGTGATTGAAAATAAATCAGCTGAAGTTGAAAAAACAGTTGAATCTAAAAATAATTCAGAGCCCAAGATAGAGCACGCCATAACAATTTTGCCAGTACCTTTTACTTCACAGGCGCCTAAATATAATTGGGATTTGCCTTACCAAGAAGCTTGCGAGGAAGCTAGTATGATAATGGCGGCTGAATATTTTAAGGGTAATCGGGTTAGTCGTTTGGAGCCAGATTATGCTGACAAGGAAATATTAAAGTTGGTGGCCTGGCAAAAGCTGGAGCGCGGTTTTTACGAAGATACCACAGCCCAAGAGGTGGCGGATATTATGAAAGATTATTTTGGTTTAAGCGCAGCAGTAGAGGAGTATGATGCAGTCAAAATAAAGGATTATATAAGGCAGGGTAAGTTGGTTTTATTGCCAGCGGCCGGTCGTTTGCTTAATAACCCCAATTTTAAACATCCCGGGCCCTTGTACCATATGCTGGTAGTAAAGGGTTTTACTACTGATGAATTTATAACCAATGATCCGGGCACTAAAAATGGTTTTAATTATTATTATCGGCCCAGTATTTTTGCTACAGCCGTGCATGATTGGAATGGTGGTAAGGTTACCGAAGGTCAGCAGGTTATGGTAGTGGTGGGTAATTAGAATTTAGCAGATAGAATTATGACTATAAAACAGCAGGAAAGTTTAATTAAAAAAGTTTTGCAGCAAACGGAAGTTTATTTAAAAAAGGATCAGGGTGGAGTTAAATTTGTTAGTTGGTCCGCTAGGTTGGGCCTAGTAAAAGTAGAATTAACTGGTCGGTGTGCCACTTGTCCTTTGTCTAAATTAACAGTTAATCAATATATAAAAAAACAACTTCGGGCTAAGTTGCCGCAAGTTAAGGAAATAGAGGTTTGTTAAATTAATAATGACAATTTAAATCGAAGTCGATTGATTAAGGTAAAGATTTTATAACTCCAGTTGAAGAGTTGTCTAGAGCAGTATCTTTATCGATTTCAGTAATGTCTTCTGCTGTTTGTTTGTTTAAAGAAAAAGGATTAGGTATCGGGTTAGCTGGCTTGGGTAGTTCGGTTTTTTTGTTTTGCCAGTTTAACAAAACTTTTTCGTACAAAGGCACATTAATACGGTACTGGGTAACTTGGGAGCGCAGTAAGTTTACTTCTTGCACTTGGGCCAAAGTTTGATAAAAGTTGCGTTGCAAAAAAACAATTAAAACAATAAGCAAAAATAATAATATTACTAAAGTAAGCGAAGGTAGCCAGGGCAATAGTTTGTCCGGTTTTATTTTTAGTTTTAATGGTTTTGTTAAATAGTCGGGTAGTTTCATAATTTATAAAAGGCGGTGCCGGCTAAATTTAATTGCAAAAGGTCGCTAGTTTTAGGTTGGTCCGCAGGTTTACTAAAGCGTACGGTTTCCAAGTTTAAATAATAATCCAGCTTTTCTAAATCTTTTAAGTAATTAAGCAGATTGTTAAATTGGCCGATTGCTTGAACTTGTAGATTTAAAGATTTATTGGTGATTAATTTATCATCCGTTTTGGCCAGATTTATTTTTTGATTAACACTGTTTTGTTTGGCTACTTGTTCTAAGGTAGTTACAAAAGTAAGTTCGTCACCGGGCTTTATGAACATAGTTTCAAATTGTTCCAAAGTGGGTTTAATTTTTTCGTATTGAGCGGTAGTTTGTCGGATTTTTTGACCGCGCTGGTATAGCATTTCCAAAGATTCTCGTTCCAGCATAATTTGCTGGTTTAAGGTAAAGATGGTTTTAATATTAGGCCAAATAATAAAACCAATCGTGCCTAGAACGGTTAGTAAAGCCAAGCCGACTGTTAGACCGGCTACCAAATGAGGTTTTTTTAATAAATAGGCGTTAAGCATCATAAATCATTCAGCTGTTAGATTAATTTGGCCGGCTAGTTGGAAATCAATATTTTGACTGGTTAAAATATTAGATAAAGGTGAGGACAAGTTACTTAAATAGGGCAGTTTAGCTAAATTATTTTTAAAAGTTAAATAATCATCTCTTTGTTTAGCTTGACCATAGACTGTTAAACCATTACTTTTTTCTAAACTTAAATAGCTAAGTTCAATACCTAAAGGTAGGTTTAGACTAACGTCTGACACTAAGTTAGACCAATTGATAAAGCCGTGTTGAATTTCCGACATGTGTTTAAGTTGATTGTTCAGCTTAGTAATATCGCGGTCCAAGGTTTTATTTCTCTCGTTAATGGTCGTGCTAGTAGCTAGCAGTTCATTTAGATTATCCTGTAGCATTAAACGGGCGGTAAAAGCTGTGCCAGCCGCTAGCAGAGAAAAGGCCAAAAAAAGATAAATAATTATTCTGGCGTAGCGGTACAAAGAAACAAGTTTTAATTGTTTTTGGTCGTTAGGTGAAAGCAAATTTAAGTTTAAGGACAGCATAGTATTTTAAGGCCGCAGGGCCAGGCCAATAGCCGTGGCAAAAGAATTAAGCTGTTCTTTGTTAAAAGGTGAGTCGTCGGACAAATATTGCCAGGCATTACTTTTTCTAACCGGTAATTTAAGACCTTTAGATAACAAGGCATCTAGTTTGCCAAAATTAGCACCGCCACCGCATAAAATAATTTGGCCGACCGGTTGCTCGGGAAAATGATCAATTTGGTAGTTAATGGATTCTTTAATTTTTTTAATTAGTTCATTAATCGCCGATTCCATTATGGCGTAAATAGCGCCCTGGCAACGTTTGGGGTCCAGTCCGCAAATAATTTTGGCTTTTTCTGCTTCAACTTCTGTCATTTTTAGTTGTTTAGCCAGGGTGGCGGTAATATTTAAACCAGAAATGGGTAAGGAGACGGTAAACTGAATAGCCTGTTGATCTAAAACTATCAAACTGGTGCGGGTAGCGCCGAAGTCTATTATTAAGGCGGACTGTTTGAGAGTTAAATCTTGTTCAGCTATAACACTGCGAGCAATAGCCAAAGCTTCTATTTCCATAGCTAAAGGAATAAGACCGACTTCTTTTAAAGCTACAGAATAGGAATCAACAATGTTTTTGGGAATTACCCCCAACAAAAGAGTTTGTTTGTTGGTTTTAGTATCAATTGAACCAACTGCTTGCCAATCCCAATAAGTTTCTTCAATAGCAATGGGAATGTGGTGTTCCGCCTCCCATTTTACTGCCAAGGGCATTTCGCTTAGGGGCATTGGCGGCAGATTGATGGTCATGATGAAAGTTTTTGTTTCGGGTAGGCAAGCGACCACATTGTTACTGGTAAATTTTCCTACTTTCGGTTGACTTAACATTTGCTGGAGAATTTTTTGAAAAATTTCCGGTTGTTTTAATTCACCTTCAAAAAAAACGCCAGCCGGTACAGAACTATCGGCGTAGGCGCGTAATCTTAAGAAACCTTTAAGATTTTTTTTAAATTGAACCAATTTCAGCGAACGATCGCTTATATCTAAACCTAAATGTTGTACCTGAGGTTGAAACAAAGGCATAAATTTAGTATAGCATAAAATTTTATTAATTAGGTTTTATTTCTTGCCAATCAATCAGACTATATTGGTCGCTGGTTAAGGGGAAACTGGGCGGTGGGTTATAAAGTAAATTAGAGTCATAATTTATTAGGCGATTTTGATAACCGGTGCTATCGGTGTAGGCAAAACCGTAACGTAAACTGGAAGCTAACATACCGTTTAAGGTAAGGGTTTGCCTAACATAACTAGAACCGCAGGACGAGCCATAATAATAACGACCAATTCGACCGTTTTTAGCTACTAAAGCGGCATCTATTTTTAAATTATCAGCACTATTCAACCCGACGTTAATATTATTTTGAGCCATTAAAGATAGAATATCATTACCATTCAAGTTTGAGTAAACTAAATTATTGTTAACAGTAATCGAAGTATTAGTGTTGGGGTTTTCGGGAAAGCGGGCTGAGGCAATAGTAAGTTTTTGATTACTAATTTGTCCTTCCAACCAAACATTGTCTTCTAAAAATATTAGGCCGTTGTTGGGGTAGCTATAAGTACCTAAAAAAATTTGAGCATTAGGCGCCGAGCTGATGCTCCAGGTGCCCCAGCCCGTTTGGTTTAAAGAATTGTAGCACCAGCTACTAGGCGGGCTTTGTAAAATTTTAATTTGATACAAATCAAATTGGCCATTGGTTTTTAAAACCAGGCGATAACCCAAGTAGCCGGAAGCTGCCAAATATAAGCCGTCGGCGATGGCTTGGCTTTTGATGGTTGCCAAATCCGAGGCTAAACCGTCAAAATCTACGGTTGGTACAGGAAATTGTCGGCCGACCACAAAAACATCCGGTCGGCTGGGTACGGCGGTTGGCGGCAAAGGATCGGTTGGGCTTAAGTGGGTGTGGACGCCAAACTCTAAACCGCCGGTATGGTCGGGATCATCGTAAGTTGATTTAGCACTGGTAACCAGGTTTTCTGCCCGACCGTCAAAGCGGATACCGCCGTTACTGTGTAAGGGGCCGGTAACTATTGTTCCGGCGCCAAAGCGTATATCACTGTTGGCTACAATAGCAAAACGAGCCAAGCTGGGCCTGGCAAATTGGCCGCGCAGGGTTCTTTTTTGTTGTGAGTTCAAAGTGGTGTAGCCAGTGGCATCAACAGTTACCAAAGTGGAACCAACTGGCGGCGGGGTAATGTTTAAACTAAAGTAACCCAGTAAATTACCATTAATATCTTTAAATTCATGAACATAGGGCCCGGGCTGACTCAAGCCGTCTTGAAAATCTTGCGGGGCGTGGGCTAAATGCCAGCGATAATAATTTAAGCCAGCCTCGGCCAGTTGAAAGGCTTTTTCACTATTTAAACGGGCTCGGCTTAAACGACTAACTCCCAGACTCCAGTTAACAAAACCGCCCAAGATTATTAAACCAATTGCCCCAAAAAAAAGAGAAAATAATATTATGTCGCCGGCTGGTAGTTTGTAGGTACGGGCTTTTATCATAAGTTGTCTTTTAGGTTTCTTAAATTAACCTGGGTCGACAAGGTATAAGGCAAGGGAAGTTGGTTGGGCGTGGCGTCAACTATTAAAGTTATTTTTATCAGCCGAACATCGTTTAGGTTAACCGGGGTGCTTAAAGGAGCACTTTGGCCGTTGTAATCATTGTTGTAATAAGAAAAAATCGTGGTGGCATTGGTTAAATTGTAAACTAATTCGTCGGTTATAGTATTGCCGGTTTGATAGTTTAAGGGGGTGCCACTGGGTTTGGTAACAGATCGTTTAAGAGTTGTGCCATCGCTAAAGTAAGTTATTTTTTCTTTGTCACTTGTTGAATCCAGGTTGGCGTAAAAAGTTAAAGATTGGTCGGTGGCTTGAGCGATAGGATAACTACCTAAAGATGATACAGAAGCGCGTCTTAATTCAGTGGTTAATTTATTTAAAGCCAATCTGGATTGATCGTGGCTTAATAGGGTAAGGTTCATATCATGGCTGGAGCGAAGAATAGAGGTGACTAAAGAGCCTAAGGACAAAAAAACTAAAGCCACAATAGCCAAAGCTAAAACTGTTTCTAAGATGGTAAAACCTGATTGGTTAGATTTTTTATTGGTCGGGAACATATTAATTTGGTAACAGACTGATTTCTAAACTAGTCCAATTAGGGGATAAGTCGGCCTGGGTAGTAAGGGTTTGGTAATTAGTTAAAGAAATTTCTACGTCATAAGTGGCGCTGGTTAGTTTGGTAAAAAAGGCCTGGCCTGGGGGAATACACTGTGAAGCATAAGTTAAGCTAATATCGGACAAATTAGGTGTTACTTTATCATCGGCCGTACTTAAATAAACTTTATAGCGCAAATAACGGTCACCATTATGTTGCGTGCCAATAGTTTGGTTACTAGCTGTGTAAAAAGTATTAGCTGTACCGTCAGGGCCGACAAAATTCCAAGTGATTTGATCGTTGTTACTAGCCAGTTGTATTTTTATGGGTTGACTGCCGCTGCTGGCTGGTTGATCACCGGGTTGCCAAGCAACGGTGGCCGGGCTGGCCGCGGCACCGGCGTCAAAAGTGGAGGAGATTAACCAGCCGTCTGTTACATAACTATTACCGACTTTTTTTAATTTAAGTTGGCCGGCTGGACTACTGGTTTCTATATGGCCATCATCACTGAAATATTTTTCGCTGTTAATAAAATTTTCTTGACCCGGACCTTGTTTCCATTCTGTTTGGGTAAGATAGCCTCGGCTGGTTAAGATTGTTTCTGACCAACTAGCTTTGGTTAGTTTAACAGCGGCGCCGGACAACGGCAGTTGGGTGCTGGCGTCTTTGACTATTAGCAACACGCTATGAGGTGTGCTGGTTTGCATAACCAGGTTTAAATTTTGGTTAGAAGCTGGTGATAAATTAAGCGGCAAGGGTGGGATGGTACCTCTTAATTCGTAAGAAGCGCTGGTCGGAGAGATTAAATAGGAATCCCATTCTAAATTAGTTAAGGTTTTAAGTCCATTAGTGTCAGTGGTTAAATTTTGGTTATATTTGTAAACAGCGGGTGATTGGGATATTAATTTAGCACCTTGAAGATTAAAGGGTATGTTGGCGATAGCCTCGCAGGTAGAATTGATGGTTGAAATGTTAAGTTGACTTAATAGGTCAATAGCAAAAGTCAGGCTGGTAACTTCTTGAGCAATCACGGTAGCATCTGTTTTTACCGGGTTTATTACTATTGGATCATCCGGGGCATAAGTGCGGTCGGTGGAATAGCCGGTTTTACTAACAACGATGCGATATGATTCCTGAGCCGGCGGTACATCCACTAGTAAAAGATTTCCTTGGTTGTCAGTGGTGTCGGTTAGATCAATAATTGGACTGACGGTGGAGTTGGTTATATGGACCAGCGCGCCGTTAATTGGTTGGCCGCTGGCGTTAATAGCTTTAATTATTAAAGCGCCGTTATTGCCGGTGTTTTCCAAATTTTTGGGCGCTACTATAGTAGTTAGGCTGACTGGATTAAAAAAGGGTAGGCAAGTGGAGCAGCTGACTGTTACGGTAACTTGTTTGTAATCGGCCGGCGCCGTATCGTTGGGTAAGCCGCCAATTGTGCCATCAAAAGGATCATCAATATTACGCACGTTGTATTGAACAGTAAAAATTACATTATCTTTACTGTCTAAGCTGTCGGCCGGTAAACTGCCGCTGGGCAAACCATTAACTAAACCGACCGATTGATAAGGTAGGTTGCGCACCACTTCCATTTTTTCCGTGGCCAGTAAAGTGGCCGCCGTTACCAAGCGATTTTTTTTAACAGACTTAGTTAATTGCAAGTAAACGTCATAGAGGCTTAAAGTAATAACCGTGAACAAAGCTAGACCCAAGAGGGCTTGTAATAAAGTAACACCGGAGGGAGGTTGGTTTTTATTTGGCCAGACCATGAAGGAGGATTATAAGCTTTGAGTCAATGAATACATGGGTAAAATTATGGAAACGGCCAACCCACCGACGGCTAAACCTAATAGCAACATTAAAATAGGTTCAATAATAGTAGATAAATTAGACATAGTGCGGTCGACATCCTCTTCATAAAAAGCTGCTAATTCAGTTAGGACGGAATCTAAAGTACCAGTTTGTTCACCCACGGCCGTCATTTGGATTACTAACCCAGGGAAAAGTTTACTATGTTCGGCCATAATGGTAGCAATGGCTGTGCCCTTACTTAAGCGTTGGCCGGTTTGGTTAACTGCTTGTCGGTAGCGAACATTGCCTAGAGTGGAAGCGGTTATTTGGAAAGCTTGTACAATGGGTATGTCGGTTTTTAGCAAGGAAGATAAAGTGCGACAGAATTTAGCCAAGTTTATTTTTTGCAGAATATTTTTAAAAATAGGTAATTTTAACAATAGACCGTGCCCCAGCCAGCGTCCTTTTTCGGTACGCCACAGTTTTATTAAGGTAATTAAACCAATAGTTAAGCCTATTAATAACCACCAACCATTATTAACGACAAAATCACTTAGGGAAATAAGTATTCTGGTGGGTAAGGGCAAGGTGGCGTTTACTTCTTGAAAAACAGCCATTATTTTGGGAATAACAAAAATAATCATACCAACACCTATACCCACCATGGCCACCACCACAACAATCGGGTAGGTTAGAGCGTTTTTTACTTTACTAATCAGAGCGTGGTTTTTTCTTAGTTGGATTGTTAATTGGCCTAAAACTTCTTCTAAGCGGCCGCTTTTTTCGCCGGCTTGAATCATATTAACAAAGATATCCGGCCAAACTTTAGGAAATTTAGCTAAACTGTCGGCTAAAGAAGAACCTTTGTCTACTTCGTTGGAAATGGTTACTAAAATTTGTTTAAGTTGTTTATTGCTGGTTTGGTTGGTTAGTGTTTTAAGCGCTTGGGCTAAAGCCAAACCGGCTTTTATCATAACCTGAAGATTTTGTGTAAAAAATATTTTATCGACTACGGATACTGGTTTACCCAGAGTGATATTGAAGTTGATTTTATTGTTTTTAAAAAAAGAATTTTTAACCGTCGGTTCAGCTTGGGTTAAAATTAAATTTTGCTCATGCAATAGAGCGGCTAATTCATGTTCGGAAGGGGCCTCTAATTGTCCACTGTGTAAACTACCGTCCGAGCGACGAGCTTTATAATTGAATTGCATAAAATTAATCCATGGTTACGCGCAGGACTTCTTCGATAGAAGTAATGCCTTGCACGGCTTTTATAAAACCGTCTTCCAGCATTGTCAACATATTTTGTTTTTGAGCTTCTTTTTTTAATTCGTTGGCCGAAGCCCGATTTAAAATAAGTTGAGCCACCGAGGCGGTGATCTCAAATAGTTCGTAAATACCTAAGCGACCGCGGTAGCCTTGGTTATTACATTGCTTGCAACCGGCACCTTTTTTAAAAGTTAGATTTTCTAAAGTTTTGCCGGTTGTTTTTATGACATTTTCCCGTTTTAAAGTACTTAAAATATTAGCTAGGTTAATTTGTTTAGCCAGATCATCAAGATTTTTTTTGTTTAATTTATAACTGGTGGCACAGTTGCCGCAAATTTTTCTAACCAAACGTTGAGCCACAATTATATTGGTGGTGGAGGCAACTAAAAAGGGAGCAATACCCATGTCTAGTAGTCTGGGTAAAGTGCCAACCGCATCGTTAGTATGTAGGGTGGATAAAACCAAGTGGCCGGTCATGGCGGCATGAATGGCAATTTCGGCTGTTTCTAAATCACGAATTTCACCTACCATAATAATATCCGGGTCTTGCCTTAATAAGGAGCGTAAACCATTGGCAAAAGTAAAACCGATGCGCGGGGAAACTTGGCTTTGGTTAAGGCGGGGCAAGCGGTATTCAATCGGATCTTCAATGGTGGAAATATTAACGTCGTTGGTATTAAGTACGTTTAGAACAGAATATAAAGTAGTTGTTTTACCACTGCCGGTCGGGCCGGTAACCAAAATCATGCCGTGTGGTTTATCAATATTTCTTTTTAGAATGGTCAGAGGGTTTGGTTGTAGTCCTAGTTGTTCCAAGGTTAGGGCTTGGCCGGATTCTTGGAGTAAACGTAAGACTATCTTTTCACCGTCAAACACTGGAATAATGGAAACGCGGAAAGAGAATTGGTAGTCTTTGGTTTTAATTTTAAAACGGCCATCTTGAGGCAAGCGGTGTTCGTCCAGCTTAAGGTTGGCTAGAATTTTTATACGAGCGGTTAAACCGTCTTGGGCCTCTTTGGGTAAAGACATAACATCGCGCAACAGGCCATCCACCCGATAACGAACAATAACTTCTTGTTCAGTTGGTTCAACATGTATGTCGGAGGCACGTTCAAAAACAGCATATTCCAAAAGAGTGTCGACTATTCTTATAACCGGTAAATCTTCGGCTAGTTTTTTTAATTCAGCCGGTTTATCTGGATTGGGTGTGGAGGGTTTAGCCGGATTGGTTAGTTCGGCAAATTCAGCTTTTAAACTTTTATGATATTGTTGCAGAGCCTGCTTTAGGGAAGTGGGAGAGGTTAAGGCAATATCAATTTGACTATTGAATTTTTTTGCCAAAAATTCAATAGTCTGTAAGTCATCTGGTTCGGTAGCGGCAATTTTTACTGAGGTTTCATCTTTGTCATAGGCGACCAGTTGGTGCGATTCGGCAATTGGTTCTGGTACGGCCAATAGGATATCTTTACGAATAACAGTAGTGTGTAAATCAACATAAGGTATTCTTAATTCTTTGGCCATGGCCTGGTATAGGTCTGGTTCCTTGATTAATTTGTTGTCTATTAAAAATGTTTCTAAATTTATGCCTTGCTTAAGGCAATCTTGTTTAGCTTTAGCGAGCTTGGCCGTTGGCAAAAGCTGGTTATTAAGCAAGGCTTTATAAAGTAGATTTTGGTTTAGCATATTATTTTAAAGGCTAATTTAAAGGCCACTTGACTTGAGTATACCAAAAGTTGTTTGGCTGGACAATAAAAGTATTTGGAGGGTTTGCCAAAATAGGTGGTAACTAGCTACAATTAGTGAGTAAACCTTTATGTTTGGTAAAAAAATAATTTTTTGGCAGTGGCGAAAAGAAAGTTGGCGGTCTTTTTGGCGACAAAGGCTGGTGTGGCTACCGGTTAGTTTAACTTTCTTAATGGCTATAAGTAGCTGGCTGGTTTTGTGGTTGGTGTTGCCCCAGCAGGCCGAGTTGAGTGTTATTAGGTATTCGGTTGTTTTAGGCCCGAACTGGTTAGCTGAGCCGCGTTATTTATATTTAGTACCAGTTTTAGGTACCTTGTTTATGGTGGCTAATGTTTTATTGGCTTATACCTTGGGTCGGCGGACTTTATTCTTAAAGCAGTTGTGGTTGTGGTGCGGTTTAATTTTAACAGCTGGTTGGTTTGGCTTAACTATGTTATTGGTTTGGATTAATACTTAAAAGGCTTATGTTTTTTAGCGCTATTTTTGAAGTAATTTTTTTAACTATAGTTTCTTTTTTGGTGGCTTTAAGTTGGACGCCGATTTTAACTCATTTTTTATATCGTTACCGCTTAGGCAAGCAGGTTAGGGATTCTGATAGTGCGCCGATTATGTCGGCTTTGCATAAAAATAAAAATGGTACACCGACTATGGGCGGGGTTTTAATTTGGCTGACTGTTTTAGTTTTAGCTTTGCTGTTTTTTTATTTAGATGTTTGGTTTGGTTGGGGTTTAAACTTTTTAACCCGTAGTGAAACATTGTTGCCCTTGGGCGCTTTGGTGGCTTCGGCCATTGTGGGCCTGGTGGATGATTGGTTTAACATTAAAGGTTTTGGGCCCAAAGGTGGTGGTTTAAGTATGAAGCACCGTTTGCTTATTTATACAGCTATTTCTTTAGTGGGTGCCTGGTGGTTTTATTTTAAATTGGATTGGGATGTTCTGCATATTCCTTTTGTGGGTAATGTCGGAGTGAATTGGTGGTATATTCCAATTTTTATTTTTATTATTGTGGCCACTTCTTTTTCGGTTAACGAAACTGATGGTTTAGATGGTTTGGCTGGCGGGACTTTATTAACAGCTTTTGGTGCTTTTGGTGCTATTGCGTTTTTACAGGGTAAATATGATTTAGCGACTTTTTGTGGAGTGATTGTTGGCAGTTTATTGGCTTTTTTATGGTTTAACATAAATCCAGCCCGATTTTTTATGGGTGATACCGGTGCGATGTCTTTAGGGGTTACTTTAGGTATTGTGGCTATGTTAACTAATAGTGTTTTATTGTTGCCGATTATCGGTTTGGTTTTTGTTTTAGAATCGTTATCGGTGATTCTTCAGGTGTTGTCCAAAAAGATACGTGGCAAGAAAATTTTTTTGTCAGCCCCTTTGCACCATCATTTGGAGGCTATTGGTTGGCCGGAACCTAAGATAGTTATGCGTTTTTGGGTAATTGCTGGAGTAATGGCGGCCACTGGTTTAATAATTGCTTTGTTGGACAAAGGTTTTTAAAAATATGCCTACAGTAGCTGGTTTTAAAAAATTAAGGGTTTTGGTTTTAGGTTTGGG
Organism: Patescibacteria group bacterium; assembly: GCA_018817715.1. Taxonomy (NCBI): domain Bacteria; species Patescibacteria group bacterium. Next base: position 36,919 of record JAHITT010000001.1, on the reverse strand, counting down.
TTTACATGGTGGCGGTTTGGCGGTGGCTAATTGGTTGCTTAGCCAAGGTGCCTTAGTGACAATTAGTGATTTTAAAAATTCATTGGAACTTCAATCAAGTTTAAAAAAATTAAAGCGTTCATCAAGATTACAATTGGTTTTGGGAAAACAACCTATAACTTTGCTTAAAAATTGTGATTTAATAATTCAAAATCCAGCGGTGCCCAGGGAAGCCAAGATACTTAAATTAGCCAGACAAAAAAATATTCCTATAGAAAATGAAGCTAGTTTATTTTTAAAAATTTGTCCCAGCCAGCATTTAGTAGCAATTACCGGCAGTAAGGGTAAGTCCACCACCGTTAGTTTGTTAGGACAAATGGTTAAATCTACCTTTGTTAATAGCTTGGTGGCCGGCAATATACGCGATACGGTGATGTTTGAAGCTTTAAAGAAAATTAACCGACATAGTCGGTTAATTTTGGAGTTATCTAGTTGGCAATTGGAAGTAATGGATTTGCACAAACAAAGAGTGCCGCTGGCTGTTATTACCAATATTTTGCCGGATCATTTGAATCGTTATGATTCTTTGGCGCATTATGTAAAAGCCAAGGCGGTTTTAGTACGTTGGCAAAAAGTCACTGATCAAGCAGTCTTAAATTATGATAATGTAAGAACCCGGGCTTTAGCCAAACAAACTAAGGCTAAAGTTTATTGGTTTTCTTTAATTAAACCGGTTAGGCGGGGCTGTTATATAAAAAACAATTTTATTTATTGGCAAAATAAAAAAATAGAAAAAATTATGTCAGTGGCTGATGTTAAGCTTAAAGGCCAGCATAATTTGGCTAATATTTTAGCGGCGGTAGCGGCTGGTCGTTTAATTGGTTTACCAGCTAGTAAGATTGCTAAAACTTTGCGTAATTATAAAGGTTTGCACGATCGTTTAGAGTTAGTTAGGCAGTTTAAGGGTCGGTATTATTATAACGATACAACCGCTACGGCGCCGGTAGCTACTATAGCGGCCCTTAAAACTTTGGCTGGTCAGGCGGTGTCTTTAATTGCCGGCGGACAAGACAAGAATTTAGAGTATAAAGGATTGGCCAAGCAGATAGTTATAAATCAGGTGGTTTTAATTTTATTACCTGGTACAGCTACGGTTAAATTGCTAGCGGCTTTGCCTAAAGATTATCCGTATTTGGAAGTTGATAATATGAAACAGGCGGTTAAGTTGGCTAATAGTTCTTTAGGTGTGGCCAGTGGGGGAACGGTTTTGCTGTCGCCTGGGGCGGCTAGTTTTAATTTATTTAAACACGAGTTTGATAGGGGCCAGCAATTTATTAAAGAAGTAAAAGCTTTAGTTTAAGAATAATTTAAAATGAATAAAAAAATTTTACAAACCGCCAATCGACCCGATTATGTTTTTATTGTGGCCGTGGGTCTTTTATTGTTGTTCGGTCTTATTTTTTTAGCCTCGGCTTCTTCGGTGTTGGCTTTTAATAAATTTGGTGACAGTTATTATTATATAAAAAGGCAATTACTGTACGGTGTGGGACCCGGGCTTATTTTGTGTTTGGCTTTTAGTCGATTGCCTTATCAAAAATTACGGCAGTTAGCCATGCCTATTTTAATTGTAACTTTGTTTTTAATGCTTTTAGTTTTTGTGCCAGGTGTTGGTTTTGAATACGGTGGTGCTCGGCGTTGGATTCATTTGTTTGGCAATTCCTTGCAGCCTAGTGAAATTTTAAAATTGGCTTTTATTATTTATTTATCAGCTTGGTTAGCTGGTAAGGGTGAACAGATAAAAAAATTTAAAGAAGGAATTTTGCCTTTTGTTTTAATAACTGGTCTTACTTTAGTTTTTGTTTTACTGCAGCGTGATTTAGGTACCACTTCGGTTATTGGAGTTAGTGCTTTTTTTATTTTGCTAGCCAGTGGCGCCAATTTAAGTCATTTGGCTGGTTTGATTGGTTCGGGTAGTTTGCTTGCTTGGTTAATGATAAAATTAGAACCTTATCGGGCCGCCCGTTTAACTGTTTTTTTACATCCAGAATTAGACCCGCAAGGTATTGGTTATCATATTAATCAGGCTTTATTGGCCGTGGGTTCGGGTGGATTTTTTGGTTTGGGTTTAGGTTATTCCAGGCAAAAGCACGCTTATTTGCCCGAGGTAACCGGCGATTCCATTTTTGCTATTATTGCTGAAGAATTAGGTTTTTTGTTTACCAGTATTTTTGTGATGTTAATTGGTTTTGTATTGTGGCGCGGTTTTAAAATTGCTCGTTATGCGCCCGATAATTTTGGCCGTTATTTAACCGTCGGTATTTTGGTTTGGTTGGGTTGGCAAAGTTTTATTAATATTGCCTCCATGCTTAATTTATTACCTTTAACTGGCGTGCCTTTGCCTTTTGTTTCGGCCGGCGGTTCAGCTTTAATGATTGCTTTAAGCGGTATTGGTATTATTATTAATGTGTCTCGTCAGGCGCACTGGAAGGAGAGATTATGACCATACTATGCTTGGGTGGCGGTACTTTAGGTTCGGTAACACCACTCTTAGCTGTGGCCGAAGAGTTACAGCAACGACATAAGGATTTAAAAATTATTTGGTGGGGTACGGCTCGGGGGCCAGAGAAAATTTTAGTGACCGCGGCCGGTTTAAATTTTTTGGCTTGGCCGTCTGGCAAATGGCGACGTTATTTTAGCTGGCAAAATTTTGGAGATTTGTTTGTTATTGGTTACTCTTTTATTAAAGCTTGGTTTTATTTAGGACGACTTAAGCCAGTAGTTATTTTAACAGCTGGTAGTTTTGTGGCTGTACCGCCGGCTTGGGCAGCTTGGTTTAGAGGTTTACCGGTTTTGGCCCATCAGCAGGATGTACGGGTAGGTTTAGCTAATCAATTGTTAAAACCAGTTAGCACTAAATTTACTTTGACTTTAAGCAAGTCAGCTACAGATTTTTCTAATAATCAGGCCGTGGTTACCGGCAATGCCGTCCGGTCTGGTTTTAACCAACCGCCAACAGTTACAGAAGCTAGGCAGAAATTAGGTCTGGCTGTTGAAAAAAAGGTAATTGTTTTTTTGGGTGGTGGTACGGGTGCGTATTTTATTAATCAGTTAGTGATTGATAATTTACCTTCCTTAACCACTTTGGGGCAAGTTGTCCATTTAACTGGTTTAGGAAAAACATCAACCAGTCAGCCAGCTATGGATTATTGGCCAATTCCTTTAACGGCCGATAATTTATTTGTTTTGCAAGCTGCTGATGTGGTGGTTAGTCGAGCCGGTTTAGGCACTTTGTCTGAATTAGCGGCTTTAAAAAAACCAGTGGTGGTGGTGCCTATGCCGGGTACGCACCAGGAGGCCAACGCCGCTTTATTGGAAACAGCCCAAGCTGCCTTGGTTTTTAAGCAAACAGATTTGACTTCCAGTAAATTGATTGATACTTTAAGTCAGCTGTTGAATGATTCAGCTGTTAGTTTTGAGTTAGGTAAGAACTTGTCCGCATTAATCCCTACCAACGGGGCCAAAAGAATAGCGGATGAGGTGGAAAAAGTAATTAACCGAGCCAAGAATTAAGATTTAGTATTTAAATTATTTATGTCTTTTTTGGATAAAGCTAATCGAATATACTGCATTGGTTTAAAAGGTGTTGGTATGATTGGTTTAGCTCAAATTTTAAAAGGTCTGGGTAAAGAAGTTTGGGGTAGTGATACCACGGAAAAATTTATTACCGATGAGGTATTAGTTCGAGCCGGTCTTAAGTGTCATGAAGGTTTTTCCGCCAAGCATTTGGCCGAACCAATTGATTTTGTTATGCGTTCCAGCGCTTATGGTCCGGAACAAGAAGAAGTGGCCGCTGCTCTTAAAAAAAATTTACCAACTTATACTTACGCTGAAGTTTTAGCCGAGCTTACTAAAACCAAACGAGGTTTGGCTGTAACTGGTAGTCACGGCAAAACCACTATTAGCGCTTTGCTGGCTCATATTTTAAAAGAAGCTGAATGGCGACCTACGGCCTTGGTAGGTTCTATGGTTAAGAATTGGCAAGGTAATGCTTTAGTGGGCGATGGTGATTGGTTTATTTTTGAAGCTGATGAATACCAAAATAAATTTCATCAGTTTATGCCCGAGGCCGCTATTTTAACTGGTATTGATTGGGATCATCCGGATTTTTTCCCGGATGCCGAGTCTTACTATCAGGCTTTTGTGGAATTTTTAAAAAAACTTCCGCCTGATGGTTGGTTGGTAGCTTGTTATGATGATAATAATGTTAAACGAGCGGTGGCCGAGGCTGGTTTAAAGCCGGAACAAATTATCACTTATGGTTTAAAAAATGGTTATTGGAAAATGGTTAGAATGTGGTTAGAGGAAGGTCGTTGGCATTTTTCTTTGAATGAGGGGCAAGAATATTTAGGTGTGTTTTCTTTTCGATTAATTGGCGGGCATAACGTAGCTAACGCTATGGCGGCTATTGCGGCCGCCCGGCGCTTAGGTATAGAGGTGGATGTTATTCAGCGGGCCTTATTAAGTTTTGAAGGTACGGCCAGACGTTTTGATATTAAAGGTAAGTTGACCAACGGTTTAACTATTGTAGATGATTATGCTCATCATCCAGCGGCTATAACTGCGACTTTAAAAGCCGCTCGGGCTTTTTATCCTTATAAAAATATTCGAGTGGTTTTTCATCCTCATACTTTTAGCCGAACTAAGGCTTTGTTTAAGGAATTTGCCAATTCTTTTAAAGAGGCGGATCAGGTTATTATTTTGGATATTTATGCTTCAGCTCGTGAGAAAGTCGGTAGTATATCTTCTTTGGATTTGGTGGAGGAAACAAAAGAGCATCATAAAAATGTGGTGCATCAGCCAACAGTGGAGAGTGTGGTGGAATATTTATCAGCTGATTTAAAACGCAATGATCTTTTGATTACTATGGGTGCGGGTGATGTTTGGCGAGTGGGGGAGGAATTGATTAAAAAGTTTGGACTTATAACTGGGAATGAGTTTTAGGTTTTGAGAGAATAATTTATTTAATTGCTTTTAACGAGCAGAAGCCCAAGCTTGGGACTCTAATGGTACTTCTTTACACCCCCCTTCTTTTAAAGAAAGGGTTAATTATATATTAAGATATTTAGTACTCCATTACTTCTCTAAGAGAAGTAATACAAGAGTCGCCACCAGAATTTAAGTCGCTACAGTGCTCGTTGCCTGATAGGCCCAGGCTATGCCGAATCTACCACAAACACGCCTTGGCTTATCTGTCAGGCAACTTCCGCTCTGTTACCAGGGCTTAAATATGGTGGCAAGTTACTTATTTAAATTTTGAGATAGCGGTATATTTAAAAACACTCTTAATTTATAAGAGTGTTTTTAAGAAGTGTAGTGTTTTCTAAATTAATCTGGAGGAGAACAGGTGAAACAGTTTTGGCTCGAAAGCCACTGTTTCGAATTAATTGACTTCTGGTAAGAGCTAGTTAACACCAGCTAAACAGACCAGCACAATTAATTATTCTCCCCTCCAAGTTAACTTAGAAAAAATATTTTTTTAAAGTTCCCACCTAAACGGCTGATAAATTATCCGCAGCTAGGGTGGGAGGGAGAAAGAATGTTATTTTCTCCCAATTAGGTGTGTTGATGAGTCCTACGGCATTAGGACTCTGAGGAATATTTTAAATAATTTTTTTGTCTTAGCCACTTGTTTTTAAGGTGGCTATTAAAAAAGATGTTTGCCTAGATACCGTCAGTTCAAACATTACTGATTGTCTTAAGATCCTTTGTATAACCGGCGTGACTGTTTAAGGTAACAAGACAAATTTGTGCCTGTAAATTCGGTACCAAGGTAAACATCCTTTGGTAAGCTGTTTTAATTAAGGGACAAGCACGACCCAATTAAAACTTAATATATTTAATTTTTAACTATTTATCATACACCCAAGCAGGATTTTTGTCAATAGTTAAGGCTTGGCTTGGTGGTTATTTTGGCTAATGTTAGAGAAGATAATTAAATTTAGTTTATGTTAATTGAGTTTTATTACAGGATGTTTGTTTACAGTATATTAGAATAATCTCTTGCTTAGTTAAGCAAATAACCTTAACCTAGGTAAGGGAAAATTTATAAAAATATTCAATATGGCCGATATAATTACAGAATTTAATAATAATCAAATAGGGCCGGTTTTAGCAGAGGAACCTTTAAAAAATCATACTAATTTTAAAATTGGTGGTCCGGCTAAATATTTTTTTACTGCTTTGAATACGGCCGACTTAATAAAAGCTGTACAAGTAGCCAATGAATTAAATGTTAAAACATTTTATTTAGGTTTGGGTTCTAATGTTTTAGTATCAGATGGTGGTTTAGATGGTTTGGTTATAAAAATTAAAACCAATCAATTAAAGATTACCGATTGTTCAGTAGTGGCCGAAGCGGGTGTTAATTTAGCTTGGCTAGTGCAGCAAATTGTGGCGGCTGGTTTAACTGGTTTAGAACCTTTAGTTGGTGTGCCCGGTACAGTGGGTGGGGCAATTTATGGTAACGCGGGGTTACCTAAGATTAAGCAGGGATTTATGGGCGACTGGGTTAATAGCGTAACTGTTTTGCGACAGGATAAAATTATTACTTTAACTAAAGAAGCTTGTAACTTTTCTTATCGGCAATCCCTTTTTAAGACTAATGAGGATGTTATTTTATCGGTTAATTTAAAATTAAACCCCGGTGTTAGTGCTCAAAGTCGGGAATTAATGGCTACTTATATTAAAGCCAGACAAAATCAACCTTATAATAAACCGTCTTCTGGTTGTATTTTTACTAATTTGGTTATAGAAAATCCAGCTGAATTAAGAAGTAAATTTCCTAACAACTCAGAGATAGAAGATTTTATTAAACAAGGTGGCCAGCAATTGCCGGCGGCTTGGTTAATTGATCAAGCTGGTTTAAAAGGTAAAACTATGGGGGATATTAAAATTTCCGAAGAGCACGCTAATTATTTGCTTAATTTAGGCCAAGGTACAGCTGAACAGGTAATAATGATGATTTCTTATATTAAACAGCAGGTGCGTGATAAATTTGGCTATCAATTAAAAGAGGAAATAAAGTATTTGGGTTTTTGATTATTTTGATATTCTCAAGGATGTTAGAATTATTCTGGTATAAAAAGAACCGCCTCTTAAAAAACAAAAGGCGGTTTTAAAATTGTATGAATTATTTTTTCATTTCCTCTGAATCAAACATGGAGGAGATGGATTTATTAGAAAAAGCATTGTTGGTTACTTCGGCCAGTAGTTTAGCCAGACTGATAACTTCTATTTTTTCCGAAGTGATTTCTTTTTTTATTGTATCGGTTACAACAAGTTTTTCTATGGGGCTATTTTCAATGGCTTCTATAGCTTTACCGGATAAAACAGCGTGAACAACTGAGCCATATATTTTATTAGCGTCTTTTTCTTTTAAGGCTTTAACTGTGCCAACAAAAGAACCGCCGGTGTCTATCATATCATCCACTATTAAAATATTTTTTCCACTTGGATTGCCAATAATATTTAAAATTTCCGCTTCGTTGTCTTTGGGCCTTCTTTTGTCAATAATAATCAATTCGGCGTTTAATCTTTTGGCCCAAGCTCGCGCCATTTTAACCGCGCCAACATCGGGGGCGGCCACGGTATCAATTGGATATTTTGACCAGTAGGGCAGTAATTCTTTAGAAGCATAAACATGGTCAACCGGAATATCAAAGAAACCTTGTATTTGGCTGGCGTGTAAATCAATGGTTATGATTCTGTCAGCTCCGGCAGTGGTTAATAAGTTGGCAACTAATTTGGCGGTGATAGAAACCCTAGGTTCTGGTTTTCTGTCTTGTCGGGCATAACCAAAGTAAGGAATAATAGCGAATATTTTAGCTGCCGAAGCTCTTTTAGCCGCATCGATGGCTACAAGGAGTTCCATCAGGTTTTCAGCCGGTGGATTAGTTGATTGAACTATGGCGACGGTGGCTCCTCGAATATTTTGATGATATTTACACCAAACTTCACCATCGCTGTGGCGTTTAACTTCCAAATTGCCCAAGGGCATTTCTAAATGTTTGGCCATTTTTTCAGCCAAATTTTTACTTTCTCTGCCCGAGAATATTAATAGATTTCCATTCATGTCCTGTCTCCTCATATTGTTTATTTTATATTGATTGTTTGTTAAATACCATTTTTAGACTTGTTTTTAGTTAGTTACCTTAACTCCGTGGTTTTTTATCGTTAAGTAAGAGGCTAAGATTAGCCAAAATAATCTTATTTGCCAAATGGGTCAATTTTATTTATATTAATAAGCGTTATCCTTATTAAAAATATATGGATTTTATTATCAGCGGAAAAAATTTTAAGCTTACCCCGAGCATTAAAAAATACGTGCAGGATAAGTTTAGTAAATTATCTAAATATTGGGGAAAAATTATACGGGCGCGCATTGAATTAAAAGTGGACAAAGCGCATAAGTCAGGGCAGTTAAGTGGGGTGGATGTGGTTTTGGAAGTACCAGGACCAGATATTCGGGCCGAACAAAAAGCTAGCGAGATGCACGAGGCTATAGATTTGGTAATGCCTAAATTAGAAAGGCAGCTTAATAAAGCTAAGGATAAAAATTTGGCTAGAGAAAAATTTAATCCGCCGGTTTTAGATTTATAAGGAGTAAGCAATCGCCATGGCTAAAAATAAAAATTATCGTAATTTTTGGAAATTAGGTCGCCCAGAAGTAAACACAGATCATTTTGACATAGTCCCGCCTGGGGAATTGGTGGTTAAAGAAGGTAATTATCAATACAATTTAAACGATTTAATAAAAAAATTTGGTACGCCTTTGGAAATCGCCTTTCCTTTTATAATTGAGAATCGACTGGGGCACTTAATAGAAACTTTTAATCGCACTATTAAATCTTACAAATACAAGGGTAAGTTTTTTTATCATTACCCCATGAAGGTTAATCAGAATAAAGAGTTTGTTTTGCCGATTATTTCTGAGGGAGGTAATTTAGAAGTAACCAGCGCTAATGAATTGTGGCTAGTTAAACGTTTGTGGGAGCAAGGGCAATTCAATACTAAGATACGGGTTATTTGTAATGGCCCAAAAACTAATTATTATTTGTCTTTGATTAGCGAACTTCGAGAAAAAGGTTTGCAGATTACGCCGATTATTGAAAGCTTGGAAGAAGCCAAGTCCATTAATGGTTTTAAGGGCGATGTTGGTATTAGATTAGATTTGGATATGAAGATTCGGGCCCATTGGGACAAAAAAGTGAATCGTTTTGGTTTGAAAGCTAATGATATTTTGGAATTAGGTCGCATTCGCAATCTTAAATTGTTGCATTATCATACTTCTACCCAAATTGAATATCAGGAGGATATGATAAATCCTTTAAAAAAGGCTATGGAAGTTTATGTTAAACTGCGTAAAATAAATCCCAGCTTAGACATGATAGATATTGGAGGTGGTTTTCCTGTGCCTCATGAGAAAGTCCCTTTCTTCAAAGTGGAAACCATGGTTAAACGTATGGTTAGTATTATTCAAAAAGCTGTAGATAAAGCTGGTTTACCACATCCTGATATTTTGTGTGAGTGGGGTAGTTATTTGGTCGCCCCGGCTCAGGTAACTATTTATCGTGTTTTATCACAAAAGCATATTAGTAAAGGTACGGCTAAAAATTGGTATATCGTGGATGGTAGTTTTATGAACGACCTTAAGGACACGTGGGCCATTCACCAAAAATGGCATGTTGTGCCAGTAAATAATTTACAAGCTAAAAATTTAACTCGCACTTGGTTAGCTGGTTTGTCTTGTGATTCAGACGATAGATACACCAATGGTGGTAATTATGTTTTATTACCTAGGTTGGATGATTTAGAAGAAGGCGAAAAACAATATATTGCCATATTGGACACTGGTGCTTATCAGGATGCTCTATCTTCTTATCATTGTTTGCTTTCTTCGCCAGCTAAAGTAATTGCTCAGAACGGTGTTTTAACAGTAGCTAGGAAGCGTGAATCAGCTGAAGAGGTTGGTAAGCAATTTGGTTGGTAATTACACAGGTTCTTGCTGGGTAATGCAGTGAATAGCTCCGCCACCGTACAGTAAATCGTTACAATCAATTAAAGTAATTAATCGGTCGCTAAAGTAGTGGCCGATTATTTTTTGGGCCTCTTGGTCGCTGGGTAAGTTAAATTTAGGCAGTAACAAACAATTATTAGCTAAATAAAAATTAGCGTAAGAAGCCGGCATTAATTGGCCATTATCATAAAAAATTTCCGGCAGGGGTAATTTAACTATATTTAATTTATCACCCTGGGCAGTTGTTTGGTTTAGAAGCAAATTATAATTCTCCACTAATCTTTCATAGTTGGGATTATTTTTATCATCAGTCCAAGTCACTAAAATTGTATTGGTATTTACAAAGCGGGCAATTTCGTCGATGTGTCCGTCGGTGTGGTCGTTGACTAAGCCTTGTTTAAGCCAGATTACTTTATCAACCCCCAAATAATCTTTTAGTAATTGTTCAGTGTCTTGTTTGGATAAACTAGAATTACGGTTAGGATTTAGCAAACATTCTTCAGTGGTTAAAGCCAAACCTTGGCCGTTTACCTCCATAGCACCGCCTTCCATAATAAAATCGGTTAGGAATTTTTGGCCGGTTATTTTTTTGTCTAATAAGTCAAAAACATTATTATCTTTGAGTAAATCAGTAAATTTATGACCGTAAGCATTGTATTGCCATTTAACCCAGGCTTTTTCTTTTAGATTGTTTTTTAGGAAAGTTGGGCCATAGTCGCGCAACCAAACATCGGCATAATCAGTTATATAAAATTCAACATTTTTTAGAATAGTTTTAGTTGATTCTAATTTTTTTAAAATTTTATTTTTAACCGCTTCGTTTTGAATAATAATTTTTATCTTTTCTTGTTGGCTTAGAGCTTCAATTATTTGGCAGTAAACCTGTTCAACCTGGTTAAGGCGGTCGGGGAAAGTTATTAGGTCGTACGGCCAAGCCAGCCAAGTGGCCGAGTGCTCTTGCCATTCGGCTGGCATTTGATAGCCTAGTGATTTGGGGGTCGGGTTCATATTAGTGGTTGGTAGGTGTCGGGGCGCCTGTTTTTTAAAAAACCCCAACCCTGGCGAATTCTTTTATTGTGTGACAGATCAATATCACAGATAATTATTTCTTCTTTAGTAGCTGAAGCTTTTTTGATTATTGTGCCAAAACCATTAGTCACAAAAGATTGTCCCCAGAAGTTTAATTTATCTTCACGGCCAGTACGGTTAATAGCCGCTACGTGAACACCGTTGGCAATGGCGTGGCCGCGCATAACTGTTTCCCAAGCATTATGCCAATCGCCGTCTTTAGAATTATGGCCGACTATGTAGCCAATAGCTGTTGGGTAAAAAATTAAATCAGCGCCTTTAAGCGTGGCAATACGGGCGGCTTCGGGAAACCATTGATCAAAACAAATAAGCACGGCAAAAGTGGCGTATTTAGTTTTGTAAATTTTGTAGCCGGCTTGGCTGGGGTTAAAATAATTTTTTTCCCAAAATAAAGGATCGTGCGGAATGTGAATTTTACGGTAGGTTGGCAAAAGTTTGCCTTGTTCGTTTATCACAGCGGCTGAATTGTGAAAGCGACCTTGTTTATCTTTTTCGTAAATTGGGGCCACTATGATGGTTTGATACTTTTTGGCCAGTTTGCCTAGAGCTTGGGTAATTGGGCCGGGGATGGTTTGAGCGTAAACATCTTTATTAACATTTTTATACTGAGGAAAATAAATCGTATTGAATAGTTCGGGCAAGGCGATAATTTTGGCGCCACGCCGGCCAGCCTTAGCCACTAAAGCTAAAACTTTTTTTAAGTTAAAAGCTTGGTCTGTGGTAGATTGATGTTGAATTAAAGCAATAGTTAATTTTGGCATAAATAATTTATTATAGTAGAGCTATTATATTTTAGCAGAACTTGGTTGTAAAGTCAGTTAGTTAATTGACAGATTGGCTTATTTTAATTAAGGTTTTATCAAACATCTTCAAAAAATAAAAACAATTTCAACAACTTTTAGGAGGTTAAAATGTCTTTTAAAATCAGTAATGCTTTTTTGTCTTCTTACAGAAAAGATCAGGAATTGATTAAATTCGCCAACAACCTTAGTAGTTTAGGTGTTAAGGTTTACGCTTCGGGCGGTACAGCTAATTATTTGCTTGATAATGGAGTTGAAGTTTTGAATATTGCTTCAATAATCGGTCAAGCAAAGTTTGGTCACCGTTTAGTAACAATTTCACCTCAAGTATTCGGAGCTTTGTTAGCTAATTATTCTTCACTCGATGATTTGCGGGAACTGGCAGAGATGGGTATGGAACCTTTTGATTTATTGTATGTTAATCCTTATCCGACTAGCGATGTTATTAAAGATAAAGTTGGAAATTTTTCTGCAGTTGTAGAAATGATAGATGTTGGTGGTCCAGCTATGTTGGTAGCGGCTGTTAAGGGTTTAAGATTAGTTGTATCTAATCCTAAACAATTTTCAAAAGTAATAAAAATAGTTGAAGAGGTTAACGAAGGTAGAGTTGATTTAACTGATGAGTTGCAGAAAGATGCTTATATATTTGATATTCTAGGGTTAGGCATAGAAGCAATTCATACGGTTCTTAATTCTTATGAGCCTTTGTTGAAATTTTTCGGTGATACCAGAGTAAAACTGGTTAATAAACAAAAAAAGTAAAAACAATTGGACGCTTCTTTGCCTTTTTAGGTGAGGAGGCGTTAATTATTTTTATACTTGTCGTTAGCTTAAAATTATAGTATAGTAAGGTCTGTTTTATAGCTTGTAAAGTAGAAAAAATTAGCATGTCATTTTTAGATAAATTATTTGGCGATCCTAATGAACGAGTGGTTAATAAGCTTTTGTCAGAGGTAGAACAAATAAACGCTTTTGAACCCAAAATAAAACAGTTGACCGATGAACAATTAAGCGGTCAGACTGCTTTATTTAAAAATCGTTTGCAGCAAGGCGAAACTTTGGATAATTTATTACCCGAAGCTTTTGCTACCGTGCGTGAAGCGGCTCGTCGTGTATTAGGCCAGCGGCATTTTGACGTTCAATTAGTTGGCGGTATTGTTTTACATCGCGGTCAAATAGCGGAAATGCGTACTGGTGAAGGTAAAACTTTAACCGCCACCTCGCCAACCTATCTTAATGCTTTAACGGGTAAGGGTGTACATGTGGTTACCGTGAACGATTATTTGGCTAGGCGCGATGCTATTTGGATGGGTAAGGTTCATTACAGTTTAGGTTTGACTGTTGGTTGTGTAAATCACGAAATAGCTTATTTGTACGATCCGACTGTTAGCAACGAAGATCCGTCTTTTAATAATTTAAAGGTTGTACCGCGTCAGCAGGCTTATTTGGCTGATGTGTTGTACGGCACTAATAACGAATTTGGTTTTGATTATTTAAAAGATAATATGGTTTGGCGTCTTAGTGATATGGTTCAACGTCCTTTGCATTATACGATTGTGGACGAAGTGGATTCTATTTTAATAGACGAAGCCAGAACACCTTTAATTATTTCGGCGCCGGCCGAAGAAGCTATGGCCACTTATTATAAAGTGGCTCAGTTTGCCGCGGGTTTGGTAGAAAATGAAGATTATAATGTAGATGAAAAAATGCGAGCCGCTACTTATACGGAAAATGGTATTACTAAGGCGGAGCGTTGGCTTAATTTAGGTAACTTGTACAGTGAAGCTGGTTTTCAGATGATTCATCATTTAGAGCAGGCTTTAAAAGCTAAAGCTTTATTTAAAAAAGATAAGGATTATGTAGTTAAAGAGGGGGAAATTGTAATTGTCGATGAATTTACTGGCCGTTTAATGCCCGGCCGTAGATATTCTGAGGGTTTGCATCAGGCTATTGAAGCTAAAGAAAATGTAAAAATTCAACGTGAGTCTTTAACTTTAGCCACCATTACTTTTCAAAATTATTTTAGGCTTTACGAGAAGTTGGCTGGTATGACCGGTACAGCTACTACCGAAGCTGAGGAGTTTCATAAAATTTATAAATTAGAAGTGGTAAGCATTCCCACTAATAAACCCAATATCCGGCAAGATTTAACCGATCGGGTATATAAAAATGAATTAGCCAAATTTAAGGCCGTGGTGCAGGAGGTAAAGGAGCGATATCAAAAAGGCCAACCGGTTTTGTTGGGTACTATTTCAATTTCTAAAAATGAACTGTTGTCTGAGCTGTTAACTCAAGCCGGTTTACCGCACCAAGTTTTAAACGCCAAGAATCATACGGGTGAAGCTGGTATTATTGCCCAAGCTGGTCGCAAAGGTAGTGTTACTTTGGCTACTAATATGGCTGGTCGCGGTGTAGACATAATTTTGGGTGGCAGTCCGGCCACAGCCGAAGAAGCGGCCGTTGTTAAAGATTTAGGGGGTTTGCATGTTATTGGTACGGAACGGCACGAATCACGGCGTATAGATAATCAATTGCGTGGTCGTGGCGGCCGGCAAGGGGATCCAGGCTCCACTTTGTTTTTTGTTTCTTTGGAAGATGATTTAATGAGGATTTTTGGTTCGGACCGAGTAGGTGGTGTAATGCAACGCTTAGGCTTGCCCGACAATGTGCCTATAGAAAATAAAATGGTTTCTAAATCCATTGAAACAGCGCAAAAAAAAGTGGAAGGTCATAATTTTGATATTCGTAAGCATTTGGTGGAGTATGATGATGTTTTAAATAAACAACGGGAAGCGGTTTATAAGAAACGGCGACAAGTATTGCAATCAGCCGAAAAAAATCCCAATGAATTAAGGGAATTAGTAGTGGAAATGATTGTTAAAGAAATTAGCGAGGTAGTAGCTTTTCATACGGCTTTAGATAATTTAAAAGATTGGAATATTGAAGAAATTTACGAAACAATAAATTCCATTTTCCCAGTGACCAAAGAAGTTAGAAAAAAATTAGCAGAATTAGAAGGTCATAAAAACACAGCCACAGACGAAGTGATAGCTAGGGATAGTTTAATAAATTATTTAACCGGTTTGGCTAAGGAACACTATGTGGCTATGGAGCAGAGTTTGCAAATAAAAGCAGCCGATTTAGCTGTGCCCAACAGCCAGGAAATAATGCGCGAAGCAGAAAAGACTTTGTTTTTAAGAGCTATTGATAGACTGTGGGTTCAGCATTTAACTTCTATGGATTATTTGCGGGGCAGTATTGGTCTGCAAGGTTATGGCCAAAGAGATCCGTTGGTAGAATATAAACGCCAAGCTTATAAAATGTTTAAAGAGTTGTTGGCCGCTATTCAAGATGAAATGGTTTATAATATATTTAAAACCGGTTTAATACAAAATTTGGTTAGGGAGCCAGTTGCTCCCAAGCAGGCGATTATAGAAAAAGGTCCGGCTAAAACCATGGCCGAACAAAACAGCGTCTTTGCGACAGCTTTAACCACCCAGGGCCAGGCGGCTAGCAATAAACCGCGCGATGGTGAAGGCCATAAAGTCGGTCGCAACGATCCTTGTCCTTGCGGTAGTGGAAAAAAATATAAGAAGTGTCATGGAGCGTAAAATATATGATTGGGTTGAAACGGGGAACAGTTAAATTGGTAAAGTATGACCCGAAATGGCGACAGAATTTTAGAATGGAGTCTAAAAAAATACAAAAAATTTTTGGCGGAGATGTGATAGAGGCGCAACATGTAGGAAGTACAGCTATTCCAGGAATATTAGCAAAACCAATTATTGATATTGCTATTGTTGTTCCGTCGCTTTGTAGGGTTCGACACTACGTAAAAAAATTAAAAGGTATAGGTTATAAAATAAAGAAAGACGACACTAGAAAGGAAAGATTATTCTTTACTAAAGGCCCAGAAAGACAGAGAACATATTATCTCCATATTGGAGAAATTGGTAGCAGTTATGTTAAAAATATGGTTTTATTTAGAGATTATCTTTGTAATAATGAAGATATGGCAAAGAAGTATTCTGCATTAAAAGAAAATTTAGCAATAAAATATCAAAATAATAGGGAAATTTATAGTAAAAAGAAAGAAAAGATGATCAAAGAAACAATTAAAAGGTCAAATAAATCTTTGCGGAAGTTAAAATAAGATTAAGAAGTATTATGAGATTCAATAAATTTTTATGAAAGATTTGGAAAAAAGAGTTTATAAGCATTTAAAAGATCGGCATTGGCATAATTTACGGCCGGTAGACATAGCTAAGTCTATAATGATAGAAGGTGCCGAACTTTTGGAACTTTTTCAGTGGGAAAATTTAAGTTTGCCAGAAGTAAAAGGCAACAAGAAGAAACTGCAAGCCATAAAAAGTGAATTGGCCGATGTTATAATTTATTCTATAGAGCTAGCGGTGTTATTGGGACTGGATACAGAAAAAATTATTAAACAAAAATTAATTCAGGTGGCTAAAAAATATCCAGCTAAATTAATGAAACAGACTACTCAAGAACCGGGGACCGAGAGTCTATATTGGAAAATAAAAAAATCTCATCGTCGACGTAAAAATAAAAAATAAGTTTTATAGATTAATAACTATAAGTTCTTATGCAAAATTCTTTTCAAATTCCCACTAGCAGGTTAATAAAATACGTGGAGTTGTTTAAGATTTTTTGGTTAAGTTTTATTTGTTTATTGCCTTATTTGCTGGTGTTGCATGTTTTGTCTTCGGCTATAGATATTAAGTATTTGTCTGCCATTTGGGATAATCTGGTGATTTATGTGGCTGTGCCTTGGTTAGGCTTGGTGGTTTTTTTATTGTTGGGTGGAAAGGTGCCAACTATTAGTGCTTGGCGAGAATATTTGGCTAAACAGCCGATTAAAATTTTTAGAATTGGTTTTATAAGTTTTATAGCAATTACCGTACTATTGATAGTTTTTAATCTGTCCAATGCTTGGTTAATGTTTTTAATTTTGGTGGGCGGTTTAGTGGTTTTGTCCATTGATTATTTAATACTCAAGCTGTGGCTTAAAGCTTATCAAAAAATAGATGAAGTTTTACAAAAACTTAAAGAGCTCGCTTTTAAAAAAGATGTTTAATATTTTTGTTCGTCTAAAAAATAACAAATTTTTCTCTCTAATTGTTTTGCTTGGTTTGGTGTTTTTGCTAGCTGGGTTATTTTGGTTGTGGTTGAGCCTAAAGCCCACACCGACTTTTTTGCCAGCTGGCGATGTTAATATAATAACGGGGGTAAAAGAGTTTAATAATCCAGTTAAAGCAACGGCTCAACCAACTGAGGCGTTGCGGGTGGTGGCAGAAAATTTGGAAATACCTTGGGAAATAGCAGTTTTACCAAATGGTAATTTAGTTGTTACGGAGCGGCCGGGCAATTTGGTAATTTTAAATTCTGATGGCTCTTTATTAAGTAGGCTTAAGGTGGAAAATGTTTATCACCATGGCGAAGGTGGGCTTTTAGGCTTGGCTTTACATCCTGATTTTTTAAACAATCGCTGGGTTTATTTATATTTAACTGTTAATCAAGACGGGCCGATTAACAGGATTGTTCGCTATAGTTTTGACGAAAAAGGTTTAACTGATAAAAAAATTATTTTAGATAATATACCGGGCAGTATTTATCATAACGGGGGTCGTATTGCTTTTGGTCCGGATGGATATCTTTATGTTACGACTGGCGACGCTACCGATACGGGTTTGGCTCAGCAGACTGATTCTTTGGCTGGTAAGATTTTGCGTCTAACTGATATAGGTGGAGTACCAGCCGATAATCCTTTTGGTAATTTAGTTTATAGCTATGGCCACCGCAATCCTCAGGGTTTGGTTTGGGATAATTTAGGAAGGTTGTGGGCAACCGAGCATGGTCGGTCTGGTTTGCAATCTGGTTTTGATGAACTTAATTTAATAAAAGCTGGACAAAATTATGGTTGGCCAGATAGTCAGGGCGATTTGGTTAAACCTGGCACAGTGGGGCCAGTAGTCCATTCAGGCGCCAAAGAAACCTGGGCGCCGGCTGGATTAACTTGGTATAAAGATAGTTTGATTTTTGTTGGTCTGCGTGGCCAGTCGGTTTATCGGGTAACAGTTGATGTTCAAGGAAGTCTTAAGGATATTAAACATTATTTACGTCAGGAGTTCGGGCGCTTGCGGGCCATAACAGCAAATGATAAAGGTATTTATATTACAACCTCTAATCGCGACGGTCGGGGTCAGGCTGGCCAAGACGATGACAAAATAATTTTTGTAGATTCTGATTATTGGCAGTAATTTTATGATTTTTTTAGATAAACCTAAAGATTTTAATCCCAAAATAGAAGTCGTTAGTTGTTTAATGGAATATGACGGTGTGATTCTTTTTTTACAACGGAATGATGATAAATTTAAAGGTGGAAAATGGTGTCGTCCGGCTGGTAAACTAAACGCGGGTGAAAATAAATTACAAGCTTTGGTTAGGGAGATTAACGAGGAAACTGGACTTGAAGTAAAAGAGAGTAATTTGGAATTTTTAAAAACAATTTATGTTCGTTATCCGGAGTTTGATTATCCTTATCATACCTATAAATTATCATTGCGAGTTAAACCAGATGTAAAGTTGAATAATAACGAGCATCAAAAGTATATTTGGCTTAAACCAGAAGAAATTTTAAATTTAGATTTATTGCCCGATGAAGCAGATTGCCTTAAGTTAATTTATAATTTATGAATTTAGAAGATAAAGTTTTAGCTATAGAGAGTCGCAACAATAAAGTAGAGCAAGACAAAGCTTGGGAAACTAGCTGGACTAGGCGTATTTTGTTAACAGTTTTTACTTATTTGGCTATTAGTGTTTATTTATTAGCTATTGATATTAAAAATCCTTGGCTTAATGGTATAGTGCCAGCGGTAGCTTTTATGATTTCTACCTTAACAATGCCTTGGTTTAAAAAACAGTGGTTAAAAATAATTAAAAAATGACTTTATTAGATTTTATAATCATAGCCAAACATAGGACTTACGCTGCCGGTGATAGTTCGGCCGATGAATTATTAGGCGATAGCGGGAAGATTTTTAATTATGCGGAGGAGGATTATAAATACCAGGATAAATATTTTGGTTTTAATCCTTTTAGCGGGCAGGAGATAATTTGGCAACAGAATAAACCCCTTTGGACTATGAATTATTATGGCCAAGTTTTTTCGGATCAGGTTAAAGCTAAAGAAGTTTATAGTTTTTTGCGATTAGCTCTGTTGGAAGTTAGGGTATCTCGGCCATTTAGGGGCCCTGAGGAATTTATTAAGGGTGATTGGAAATATGTGGACGTAAGTCAGGGCGATTGGGAAAATTTTTCCGGCCAAGAAGAAATTTATTTTAAAAACCAAAAAGTTTATCAGTTAAATTATTTGGGTGGAATATTAAATAAGTAGTTTATATATGAAGCCAAAAATTCCCATAGTTAATGAAAAAGATGAAATAATTGATTATAAAGACCGCACTACTATTACTAGTAAAGATATTTATCGGGTAGCTGGGTTGTGGGTTACTAATAATCAGGGTGATATTTTATTAGCTCGTCGGGCTTTTACTAAGACACATGATCCTGGTAAATGGGGTCCGGCTGTAGCCGGAACAGTCGAAGTAGATGAAACTTATAAAAGTAATATTATAAAAGAAGCTGAGGAGGAACTAGGTTTAAAGAATTTGGATTTGATTCCTGGGCCAAAATACTTAAGTCGGGGTGAAAAGTGGACCCATTTTACCCAAGTATTTTTTGCAGTTATTGATACAGAGTTAGATAATATAAAAATTGACGAAACAGAAGTGGCTGAGGTTAGGTGGTTTAATAAGAGCGTTTTAGGAGTTGAGTTATCTACTCGGCCACAGGATTTTCTTGGGGCAGTTAAAAAATTTTTTGATTCAAAAAATGGTTAATAATATTAGGCAAAGAGTTTCAGCGGTTATAGTAAAAGGTAACGAAGTTTTGCTTATTAAAAGAATTAAGCAGGATAAAATTTATTATGTTTTTCCTGGGGGCGGTGTAGAAACAGGTGAAAGTTTGGAGCAAGCTTTGGTTAGGGAGATTAACGAGGAATTAAGTTTGATTGTGACTGATTATAAATTTTTGTTTAGCCTAGATTTGTTAGGTTATGGGCAATCTTTTTATAAGCAGGAAAAATATCAAAATAATTTTTATTTAGTTACAGGTTTTACTGGCCAGCCGGCTATTGGCGGACCAGAAAAGGAAAGAATGAATAAAGATAATGTTTATGGACTGGTTTGGTTTAATAAAGAGGATTTGTCTAAATTACCAAACTTACAACCAACAGAAGCGGTTAGTAAATTGGTCAGTTTAAAATTAATTAATTAAATTTATGACTAAGGAAATAAGAGTTGGTATCGGAATAGCTATTTTTAAACAAGGCAAGGTTTTATTGGGTAAAAGAAAAGGCGCTCACGGCGCAGGTGAATATGCTTTTCCTGGGGGTCATATGGAATATGGAGAGTCTTTTACTGATTGTGTTAAAAGAGAAGTGACTGAGGAGTGTGGTTTAGAGATAGATAATATAAAATTTCAGTTCGTGGCCAATAATCTTTTTTATTGGCCTAAGCATGTAGTCCATTTGGGCTTAACAGCTGATTGGTTATCCGGAGAACCAAAATTGTTAGAGCCGGATAAAAATGAAGGTTGGCAATGGTATGATATTAATACCTTGCCTAATCCTTTGTTTAAACTGACTGAATTATTTTTTGAATCGTATAATTCGGAAAAAAATTATTTTGATATGGAAAAGCCTAAGTAAAGGATAATTTATGGAACTAACTTTGGGTTTTATTTTTCAGGATGATAATATTTTGTTGGGTTTAAAAAAGAGGGGATTCGGCCAAGGCAAATGGAATGGTTATGGTGGAAAAATTGAATCAGGTGAAACTATTGAACAATCTTTAGTTAGAGAAATAAAAGAAGAAGTTAGTTTAGTTGTAAAAGAGTATGATAAGCTTGGTGAAATAGAATTTATTTTTCCGCAAGAAGAGTTTTTAGTTCATATTTTTAAAATAACAAGTTATACTGGTAAACCTAAAGAAAGCTTAGAGATAACTTGGCAATGGTTTAAATTGAGCGACATTCCTTATGATAAAATGTGGATAGATGATAAGTATTGGTTGCCTATGTTAATTCAAGGTAAAAAATTCAACGGTCGATTTGTTTTTTCTGATGAATCAGGCCAATCAATTAAGCAATATAATTTGCGGGAAATTTAGTCGTTTATGAATAGAATAGATAAAGAAAAAATAAGCTGGGAAAATTTAGCCCATTTTTCTTGTGTCAATTGTAGCAAGTGGTGGACAATCGGTGATGCACCTAAAGATAAATTGGATTGGTATTGTCCGTGGTGCGGGCTTAAGCAAATTTTTAAACAGCCGGGTAATTAATATGTCTTATCTTTTAGCACCTATTTATAAACCGATTGGTTATACTCCCTTGCAGGCTTTAAATAAATGGCGTTTACAGCATAAAGACTGGGACGGTTTAAAAATGACTTATACTGGTCGCTTAGATCCTATGGCTGAAGGAGTTATGTTAATTGCCATTGATGAGGCTTTACAAGATCAGTCTAAATATCAAAAATTAGGCAAAACTTACCAGGCAGAAATTTTATTTGGTTTTACAACCGATAGTTACGATGCTTTAGGTTTGCCCAAAGAAGTTATTAAGCAACCAATATTAGAGGGTGTTAAAAAAGAAGTAGCATCCTTGGTGGGCGATTTTAAGTTCAGCTTGCCACCTTTTTCATCTTATAAAATTAAAGGCAAAAGATTATTTTGGTGGGCCTTGCAAAATCGTTTAGCCGAAATAGTCATTCCCCAAAAAACTGTTTTGTTAAACAGGTTAGATTTTTTATCAACCAAAAATTATACAGCCGATCAGTTGATAAATTTATTAATTGATAAATTTTCTCGATTGCAGACCGATTTAAGGCAGGAGACAATTTTACAGCAGTGGCATAAGTTGCTTTTAGAAAATTCTAATCAATTTTTGTCTGTTAATTTGGAAATTGATTGTTCTAGTGGTACCTACATAAGAAGTTTAGCCAAAGAATTAGGACGTAGGTTGGCTAGTGGAGCTATTTTGCTTAGTTTAGTTAGAACCAGAGTGGGGGAATATAGTATTAAGGATTGTGAGGAAATAGAAGCAGATAATGCAAAACTCTAAAACCTAAATCCTAAAATTTAAAATTATTGAGATTGGGGTATTATTTAGGGTTTGGAAGTTAGAAATTAGGATTTTTAGGTTTTTAGTTTTTGTAGTATCATGTAATTGTATTATTTATTAGCAAATTTATGTCGCCACTACAGCCAGTATCTGGAGCCAGTCACAAATCCAATAAACCACGTAAGGAACAAATGGCTCTAAGTTCGGTTTTTCTTTCGGTGTTATTGGCAGTGGCTTTAATAGGTTTGGGTCAGCGGGGTTTGTATGATTTAAACAGATTGTATAATCCCCATTATCAGGTTTGTAATCAGGCTAATTATTTATTATCAGCGGGTGAAAGTTGTTTGTGGGAAACTTATGCTTTTAAAACAGTTTTATTGCATAGTTATTTAAGTTTGCCGTTATTTTTAATTTTTTTAGGTTTGGTTTTTTATTTTAGAAAAAGGCGTTTAGGAACTTGGCAAACGGCTTTGTATCGTGTTTCTAACGGTGTGGCTATATTTTTTGGGGTAGAATTCATATTGGAAGTTATAGTTTATTTATTTCAATATCATAAAGTGGCAGCTTGGTATACCAGTTTGGGGTTAGCCGCTTTGTTGTTGGCAATTTTGGTTGTTTACATAGAAAGAAGGCGGGCTTTTAATAAAAAGACTGGTCAGGGCCATTAATTTATGAGAGAAATTTTGGGCCGACAAGTAGAGGGTGACGAAGATGGGGTTTTTTATTTAGACAGAATTGATGCTGAAGCGGAAAGTCTTTTTAAGAAAGCTAAATATGAGCATCGGGTTAAATTTAAAGATGACAAAGGGCGGCATTTTATTATGACTAGGTCAGCAGCCGGTCGTTATTTGGTCGCCCAAACAGATTCCAGTAGTGGCTGGTTTTAGTTAGATTTATGGACGATTTAAAGAATTAGTTTTATAATACTGCTTCACCAAATTATTTATGAAAAAAAGAATTAAAAATAAAAAATCTCAAGTGGCGGTTTTTGATATTGATGGCACTATTTTTCGATCTTCTTTACAAAGGGAGTTAATAATGGAATTGGTTAAATATGGTGTTTTTCCACCGATTGTTAAGAAAGAATTGGAAAAAGATTTTTTTTCTT
Organism: Patescibacteria group bacterium; assembly: GCA_018817715.1. Taxonomy (NCBI): domain Bacteria; species Patescibacteria group bacterium. The sequence continues at coordinate 13,665 of JAHITT010000001.1, read as the reverse complement.
GGGTAGATAGGCGGGGCAGTTACGAAGATTATATAATGGGGGTGGTTAACTCTTATGAAAAAAGGATTCCCGGAGTGTCCGTGGAAGATGTTAGACATGTGGCCAGAATAGTGATTGGCAAACAAAAGAATCGAGTTTATACCTTTACCCGTGATTTAATCAAAAAATTGCGACCCACTCATCATTTAGTGGCTATTTCCGGTTCACCCATTGAGATAGTAAAAGAATTTAATCGTATTTGGCGTTTTGATAAAGTTTATGGCATGGAATTTGAAATTAAAGACGAACGTTATACGGGTAAAGTAAATTTTTTACCTATTACAGATAAACGAGCGGTTTTAACTAATTATGTTAAACAAAAGAAACTGTCCTTATTTGGTTCGGTGGGTGTGGGTGATACGGAAAACGACGCTGGTTTTTTGTCTTTGGTAAAAAAACCGATTTGTTTTAACCCTAACCACGATTTATACAGTATTGCCCGTAAGAAGAGTTGGGCTGTTGTGGTGGAAAGAAAAGACGTTATTTACCATTTGTAGGCGTTTTGTAACGTTTGTTGTTGTAGAACGTCTTTATATTAAATGGGCTAATTAGCTCATTTATTTGTCTTTATGAAATTAGTTACTAAACAAACTTATCAGCTTTTTTGGCAGCATATAAAAAAATATCGCTGGTATTTTTATGTGATTGTTTTTTCCATTGTGATAGGTTCGGTAGTAGATGTCATAGTACCGATTTATTATAAAAAATTTATTGATTTGTTAACTGTTTCTACTGCTCAAAATAACTTAATTAAGCAAGATTTAGTTAATATTTTGTTGTTGATTTTAGGTTTAAATGCTGTTAGTTGGTTGTTTTACCGTTTAGCCACTTTTACTAATAATTTTTTTCAGCCTAGGGTAATGGCTGAATTACAAAATACTTCTTTTGAGTATTTACACGGCCATTCTTTTGGATTTTTTGTTAATCGTTTTGTCGGTGGTTTGGTACGTAAGGTTGGTCGGTTAATTAGGGCCTTTGAAGAAGTTACTGACGCTTGGTATTGGAATATGATAAGGATCGGCGTCAGTTTAATAACTGTTTTGGTAGTGGTATTTAGCCGTTACCAGTTAATTGGTTGGTTGATGTTAGCTTGGTTGGCGCTTTATCTTACTATTAATTATTATTTGTCTTTATATAAATTAAAATTAGATGAAGCTGCTGCGGCCGCCGATACCAAAGTGACTTCTTATTTGGCAGACACTATAACCAATCAATCAAACTTAAAAATATTCGCCGCTTTATCTGATGAAAAAAAAGGTTTTGCCGATACCACTAGTAATCAATTTGTATTATCTAAAAAAAGTTGGGATTTTGATGCCGTTATAGAAGCGATTCAGGCGGTTTTTATGATTTTATTGGAGTTTGCTATTTTTTATTATTGTTTGACTTTGTGGATTAAAGGTTTGGTAACGGTCGGTGATTTTGTGCTGGTACAGGCCTATATAATGCAGGTATTTTTCCAATTGTGGGGTTTTGGCCGGATAATTCGTCGTATGTACAGAAGTTTTGCTGATGCCGAGGAAATGGTGGAAATATTAAATACACCTCAGGAAATTAAAGATGAACCTAGATCGTCTGAATTGAAAGTTAGTAAAGGTTTAGTGGAATTTAAAGATGTTAGTTTTAATTACCAAAACTCACTGGATGTAATAAAGAATTTTTCTTTAACAGTTAAACCAGGAGAAAAAGTTGGTATAGTTGGACCGTCGGGTGCTGGTAAATCTACTTTAGTGGCTTTGTTGTTTCGTTTTTATGATAGTCAGCAGGGGGCTATTTATATTGATGGTCAGGATATAGCTAAAGTTAGTCAAGAATCTTTGCGTCGCAATATTTCCTTGGTGCCACAAGATACAATTTTATTCCACCGAACTTTATTGGACAATATTCGTTATGGTCGGCGTTTTAGTACTAACGAAGAAGTAATAGAAGTGGCTCGGCAGGCGCATTGTGATGAATTTATTAGTCGTTTGCCTGAAGGTTATAATACTTTTGTGGGTGAGAGGGGAGTTAAGTTATCCGGTGGTGAAAGGCAAAGAGTGGCCATTGCTCGAGCCATCTTAAAAAATGCCCCAATTTTATTATTGGATGAGGCGACTAGTAGTTTGGATTCCCAAGTTGAGATTTTAATCCAAGATGCTCTGGAAAAATTAATGCATGGTAAAACCACTATTGTCATAGCTCATCGTCTGTCTACTATTATGAAAATGGATAGGATAGTGGTGGTTAAAAATGGTATGGTTGAAGAAATAGGTAGTCACGCTGAATTATTACAAAAAGAAAGTGGTCTTTATCAAACCCTTTGGCGGTTGCAAGCGGGCGGTTTTGTTAGTGCTTAAAAGGTTTAGTTGGGGTTTTCTCTGAACCAAGTATCATCTGGTAAATCAGCGATTTTAATATCATAAATACCAACCTTGCGATAAGTTAGGTAGGCTGGTAATTGGCCGAACTGTTCTTTTAATTCATTCAATCTTTTTGTGATGATTAGCATATTAGCCGATAAACGGATAGGTTCGGTAATTTCTTTATCTTTATAATTTTCGGTCAAGTCTTTTAAGTAATTTAAGCAAGAGGCTGTTAGTTTTTTCATTTCTATCAATATAGTTTGACCAGTTTCTTGGTTATAATCGTTTGTATTGATTTTTTCAAAAATATCTTGAATCATGGACCAGGCCTCTACAGCTTCGTCTGGCGTAATAATTACTCCGTCTAAGTATTTTAGAACTCCCAAAGCTTGACCAATCGGCGCATCGGCTAGACGCATTAAATTGGTATATTTTTGGTAATTATCAGGTTCAATGCCAATTTTTCTTAAGTCTTGTTGGCCAATATCTTTTAGTTGTTTTTGGCGATCGGTTTGCTCTGAGGCATTAATTGAATTAAAGTTGTTTATTTTTTCCATATGATTATTTTAGAATAAGTCTAGGAAGTTAGCCAATTATAGTAACTTAACTTTTAATTAAAATCAATTAAACTACCCTTGCCAGACTGCCAGACGACTGCTATAGTGTTTATGTTTTCCTGTTATTAACAGGGTTTTATTTTCGTTTAAATAATATTAAATCATGAAAACTTCAAAGTTTTGGCAATCATTAAACGATAGTCTGGGGTTTATTTGGTGGCCTTTTATCGGACTTTATAAGTTATTGTTTAATAACATAACTTCTCGTAAAAAAATTTGGTATGCTTTTTCCGGTATATTGTTACTGAGTCTGTTAGCCGGTTTGGTGGATTATCCCAAAGTGCCATCTTGGGTGCCTGGGAGTTCTTTTTGGAATAGATATAATGTTCAATTAGGTTTGGATTTAAGAGGTGGTAGTCATTTGGTTTATCAGGCTGACGTTGTTAGTATTGCTTCTGCAGAAAGGGCTGATGCTTTGGAAGGTGTCCGTGATGTGATTGAACGGCGGGTCAATTATTTTGGAGTAGCCGAACCAATAGTGCAAACTAATAAGGTAGGTGATAATTGGCGAGTCATAGTGGAGTTGCCTGGTGTTAAGGATGTCGAGGAGGCTATTAAATTAATAGGTGAAACTCCAACTTTAGAATTTAAAGAGCAGGGTGCGGCTCCGGTAGCCGATATTAGCGCTACTGACGCTAATAATGAACAGGTAAAAATTAAAGCTGAACAAGTCTTGGCACGAGTTAAGTCGGGTGAAGATTTTTTTCAATTAGCTACGGAATTTTCCGAGGATCCCGGTAGTAAGGATCAGGGCGGAGATTTGGGTTATTTTGGTAAGGGAGTTATGGTGCCAGACTTTGAACAGGCTGTTTGGTCCTTGTCAGTTAATGAAGTAACTAAAGAATTAGTAAAAACTCAATTTGGTTATCATATTATTAAAAAAACCGGTGTCAGAGAAAATGCTGATAAAGTAGAGGAAATTAGTGCTAGCCATATTTTATTTAAAACAGAATCAGCTGCTTTAACAGCTGATCAGTGGGTATCTACAGGTTTGTCGGGCAAACAATTAAGCAAATCTCAAGTTGAATTTGATCAACAAACAGGCGTTCCCCAAGTAAATCTTACTTTTAATGAGGAGGGTAAAAAATTATTCTCGGAAATAACTGGTCGAAATGTTGGTAAGCCGGTAGCGATTTTTTTGGATGGCACGCCAATAAGTGTACCAACTGTTCAGCAGGCGATTACTGGTGGACAAGCGGTTATTAGCGGTAGTTTTACCCTGCCAGAGGCCAAGCAGTTGGCTCAACGTTTGAATTCAGGTGCTTTACCAGTACCGATTTCTTTAGTAAACCAAACTACAGTGGATGCCAGTTTGGGTAAAGTGGCTGTAGAAAAAAGTTTATTAGCTGGTATGTATGGTTTATTGTTGGTAGCTTTGTTTATGTTGTTTTATTACCGCTTGCCGGGGTTAATTTCGGTATTGGCTTTGGGTATTTATACGGCTTTGACTTTTGCTATTTTTAAATTATGGCCAGTAACTTTGACCTTAGCTGGTATAGCTGGTTTTGTTTTATCAATCGGTATGGCTGTAGATGCTAACGTGCTTATTTTTGAAAGATTGAAAGAAGAGCTGAAAGACGGTAAAACTTTAAATCAAGCTATTGAGGAAGGTTTTGCTCGAGCTTGGACATCTATTCGAGATTCTAATATTTCCAGTCTTATCACAGCGGTTATTTTAATGTGGTTTGGTTCTAGTTTGGTAAAAGGTTTTGCTATAACTTTGGCTTTAGGTATTTTGGTAAGTATGTTTTCCGCTATTACGGTGACCAGGACTTTTTTGCGCTTGTTGGCCACCGGGCATTTAACGGCCTGGCGTTGGCCGTTTGGTGTTAAGGCCCTTAAAAAAGAGCAAGTTAATTAGTTATTTAATATGATTAAAATAATTCAAAAAAGAGCTATTTGGTACACCTTGTCTTCTTTATTGGTGGCTATTTCTATTGGTTTTTTAGCAATTTGGGGTTTAAAATTTGGTATTGATTTTACCGGCGGTTCGCTTTTGGAAGTAGAGTTTACGGCTAGTCGCCCCAGTTTAGTGGCTATGCAAGATTCGTTGTCAGAATTTGATTTAGGTGGTTTTAGTATTCAGCCGAGCGGTGACAATAAGGCTATTTTACGTTTTAAAGAAGTTGACCAAGAAACAAAGAACAAAATAACCACCCAATTAACCCAGCTTAGTGGCGGAGAAGTTAAAGAAGATAGATTTGAATCGGTCGGCCCAGTTATCGGCTCGGAATTAAAATCAGGTGCTTTATGGGCCATTATTTTGTCTTTAATTTTCATAGTAATGTATATTGCTTGGGCTTTTCGTAAAGTGTCTCGCCCGGTATCATCTTGGAAATATGGTCTAGCTGCTATTGTGGCTTTAAGCCATGATGTGTTGTTTACCTTAGGTATTTTTGCCGTTTTAGGTCATTTTAAAGGTGTAGAAATAGATAGTATGTTTGTTTCGGCACTTTTGACTGTTTTGGGTTTTTCGGTGCACGATACTATAGTGGTTTTTGACCGTACTCGAGAAAATCTTTATCGTCATTCATCAGTTAATTTTGAAGAAACAGTTAATAAGAGTGTTAATGATACTTTGATTCGTTCTATCAATACCTCATTAACTACTTTATTGGTTTTGTTGACTTTGTTCTTTTTTGGTGGGTCTACTATAAAGTATTTTGCTTTAGCCTTGGCAATCGGTATAGGTATTGGTACTTATTCTTCTATTTTTTTGGCTTCACCTTTATTGGTTACTTGGCAAAATTGGTCAAGCCGGTCACGAAAGTAAGTTGCTAAGTAATTTATGTTTTAACAAGTGGTTCTTATGGGGCCGCTTGTTTTTTTTATTAAAATTATGTTTAATATAGTTATTGGTTGACATAGAACATTTTTTATGATATATTAGACAATGTATTAGAATTATTTGGCAACAGTATGAATGATGAACAAGAATCTTCTATATTAGACAAAATAATATCAGAACAGTCAGTCAGTCATTTGTTGGAATTTGATCCTAAAGATACTTTGACTGAACTGTTAAATATGCTGTCGGATAGAGAAAAACAGGTTTTAATAAGGCGTTTTGGTTTAGCCAACGGTTTACCAGAAACTTTGGAAAAAATTGGACAGAGTTTTCAAGTAACTCGGGAAAGAATTAGGCAAATAGAAAGGCAGGCTATTCAAAAATTGCGTGACGGTAAGCAGATAAGTCAGGCAGTTAAGTTGCTTAAGGAAATAATTGTTGAAATTTTAGAAAAAGAAGGCGGTATTATTCCCTTAAGTCGTTTTCAGTCTTTAATGGCTGAATACGGTAAGGGGATGACCCGTTTAGCTATTGAATTTTTATTGAATGAGGTTTTAACTGATTTGGTGGTACTTTTAGGCGGTGATAATTCCGAGTTTGTTACTGGTTGGCGTTTACGGACAGCTAATCAGGAAAATTTGTTAACTTTAATCGATAAAGCTGAGGAAATAGTTAGTTCTCAGGGTAAGCCGATTAGTGGCCTAGAATTAGGTTCGGCTTTATTGGCGGCTAATTTGATTGATCCTTTGAATAAGCCAATTAATAGCGCCGATTTAGCTTTGGCTTTATTATCTATGAGTCGTCGGATTAAACAGAATCCTTTTGGTGATTGGGGTTTGTCGCACTGGGAAACTATTACACCTAAAAGGATGAATGATAAAATTTATTTAGTCTTACAAAGAGCTAACAAACCTTTGCATTTTAGAGAAATAGTTCGTTTGATAAATGAACAGAAGTTTGATAATAAAATGGCTTATGCCCCAACAGTTCACAATGAACTCATTTTGGATAAAAAATACGTTTTAGTCGGCCGGGGTATTTATGCTTTAAGAGAGTGGGGTTTTAAACCAGGTGTAGTGGCCGATGTTTTAACCAGAGTGTTGCAAGAAAAAGGACCTTTATTATTAGATTCTTTAATAGAAGAAGTTCTTAAAAAACGTTTTGTTAAAAAAGGGACAATTCAGTTGGCTTTGACTAATCGGGAAAAATTTAAAAGATTACCCGATGGTCTTTACGATTTAGCTACTAATCTATCAACTATCAACCAAGATTAACATGGAGTTAGTGTTGGATTTTACTTCACTATATTTTGCCAATCCTCTTAGCTTTGCTTGGTGGTTTATTAGCCATGGTGGTTTAATTTTGTTTTTGTGGCCAATTTGGCGGGGTTTTACCCAGATTTGGTTACAAAATAAACAGCATGAGTATAAGCATAGTTTAACTTATCATTTATTGGCTATTGATGTGCCAAAAATGACCGAGCAAACACCCCAAGCTGTGGAACAAATATTTGCCTCGGTGGCTGCTACTTATAACAAACCCAAATGGCATGAAAAATGGTTTAAGGGTATGTCCACGCCCGAATTTAGTTTTGAAATAGTTTCTTTAGGCGGTTATGTTCAATTTTTAATCAGAACAGAAGATGAATATCGGGATTTAATTGAGGCAGCTGTTTATGCCCAATATCCGGAAGCGGAAATTACTGAAGTGGAAGATTATGTTGGTCGAATCTCGCCGGATTTTGATACGGCGGAGTATGATTTATGGGGTACGGAATTTGTTTTGCAAAAACCTTGGGCTTATCCCATAAAAACTTATCCGGAATTTGAGCATGAATTAAGTAAGCTATATAAGGATACTATGGCTTCGCTTTTAGAAATATTGGGTCGAATAAAGCCAGACGAAGATGTTTGGCTGCAATTGGTATTAATTCCAACGAGTGATAGTTGGAAAGCTCGTGCCGCTCACGAGGTTCAGTCCATAATTAAAGGTCATAAAGTTTCTAATGGTTTTTTTGATTATATTTTTTTTAAATTACCTATTAAAATTTTAGATGATTTGGGTGAAATTATTTTTCCTTTATGGGGTGAAATAGGCGAGGAAGAAAACAAGGAAAATGCTTTAAAAGATTTAACGCCTGGCCAGAAGAAAGTTGTGGAGGCTATAGAGAAAAAAATGGCCAAAGTTGGTATGTATACTAAATTTCGTTTAATTTATTGGGGGCGGCGAGAGACCTTTACTAAAGGCCGGGGTGTTAAGGGTGTAATGGGGGCGATAAATCAATTTATGACTTTAGACCGCAATGGCTTTAAACCTTCGTCAAAATTAACTACCAAGGCGGATTATTTTCTTAAACAATCACGTATTAATAAAAAACAACGTAAGATTTTAAGATCTTATCAGCAGCGGGATGTACATACTGGCGAAGGGCATGGTTTTATTTTGAATATTGAAGAATTGGCCAGTTTGTATCATTTTCCGGTGGTGGAAGTTAAAGCACCTTTGGTTAAGAAAAGTGAGCTTAAAAAGGCTGAGCCACCTTTTGCTTTACCAGTTTATCAACCTGGCTTTTTGCGTCCTTTGGTGGAGCAAGTGGGTGAGACTTTAATTAACGGTCAAAGTGTTAAGGGTGGAGCGCCATTTAATCTGCCCTTTGTTGAATAATTTATGTCTACAGATCAGCTACAAAATATAAATGTTTTTGCTCAGACGAATTTTCGCAACATGCAGCGAAAATTTGGTATTAAAACTGATGATCGTCGTCGGCATGTTTATATTATTGGTAAAACAGGCATGGGTAAATCTGTTTTGGAAGAAAATATGATATTTAACGATATTCGGGCGGGTCATGGTTTGGCCATAGTCGATCCGCATGGCGATTTAGCCGAAGCGATTTTGGATGTTATACCTTCGCATCGGGTTAACGATGTCGTTTATTTTAATCCGTCCGATGTGGATTACCCAGTGGCTTTTAATCCCTTAGAATCGGTAGATCCCAAATATCGTCATTTGGTGGCTTCGGGTTTGGTGGGGGTTTTTAAGAAAATTTGGGCCGATTCTTGGGGGCCTCGTTTGGAATATATTTTACGTAATGCCATTTTAGCTTTATTGGAATATCCTAATTCTACTTTGTTAGGTATTACTCGTATTTTGGTAGATAAATATTACAGAAAAAAAGTTTTGGAAAAGGTAAGCGACCCAGTAGTTAGGTCCTTTTGGATAGATGAGTATGATAACTATAATGAAAAATTTAGAACTGAGGCTATTTCGCCGATTCAAAATAAAATTGGTCAGTTTTTATCCTCTTCAATTATTCGTAATATAGTCGGCCAACCCAAATCAACCATAGATTTGCGGGAAATAATGGATAATAAAAAAATCTTGATACTTAATCTGTCTAAAGGGCGAGTAGGTGAGGATAATTCTGGTTTGTTAGGTGCGATGATGATTACTAAAATTCAATTATCGGCTATGAGCCGTATTGATACCTTGGAAGAAGCTAGGGAAGATTTTTTTCTTTATGTTGATGAATTTCAAAATTTTGCTACGGAGAGTTTTGCTAATATTTTGTCAGAAGCTCGTAAATACCGTTTAAATATAACTATAGCCCATCAATATATTGAGCAGTTGGGCGATGTCGTTAAGGCGGCTGTTTTTGGTAACGTGGGTACTATGATAACTTTTCGGGTCGGTGCAGAAGATGCGGAATTTTTAGAAAAAGAATTCGGGCCAACTTTTACTGAAGAAGATTTAGTAGGCTTACCCAAGTACCATATTTATTTAAAATTGATGATTGATGGAATTACTAGTGAGTCTTTTAGTGCTGTTACTTTACCGCCAGTGGCTACTAAAAATAAGAACCGGGAAAAAATAATTAAGGTTTCTCGTGAACGTTACAGCAAAACTCGGCAACAGGTTGAAGAAAAAATCTTGCGGTGGGCCGGTGTGGAAGATGTTTTTAAGGAAACAGCTACAGCTGAATCTGGTAGTTTAGATGAAGAAGAGTTAAGGTTTAAGCATAAATCAGCGGCGCCCAGCCAATCGGCTGAAGTCGATATGCCTCGTCTTAATTTAACTAAGACGGTTCAGGATTTATATGAAGCCGAATGTTGGGTTTGCCACAGAAAACTGCAACTTCCTTTTAAGCCGGATGGTATTAGGCCGATTTATTGTAAAGAAGATATGAAAAAAGTTAGACAGGGATTAATAACCAAACCCAAACCGCCTTTGGTGGTGGTGCAAGGGCAACCACTTAACGGGGTTCCTGATAGTTTACCGACGGTTGAGGAAGAAGATTATAATAAGATTAAAAAACCGACTGATGTTGATGATTTTAATTCCAACTCAACAGCTACTAGCAGTAAAAAAATAACAGGCGTTAAAAAAAACAAAGAAATAAAATTATCACCAGATAAGCTGATTGACCCTTTACCTAAAGTAGTCAGTCTGTCAGCGGATAAACCGCAGATCATAAAACCTAATCAAGTAATTCATTTTGAAGAATAATTATGTCTTGGTTGTGGGTGGCTTTTAAGGTTGGACCAATCGATAAGTTGTCTTTGGTTTTTACAGTTTTATTAGCTGTTTTAATTTTAGGAGAAAAATTAACGTTTAAAATGATTGGTGGTACAATACTTATGGCTTTAGGAGCAGTCTTAATCGCTTTTTAATTATAATTGTTTAGCCGCAACTATTTTTAGTAGCTGTGGAAACATTAAAATTTTTTATGGAAAATACCAATATTCAGCAAGCTGGTACGGGACGGGATTTATTTTTTTATTTGTTATTATTTTTTACTTTAACTTTAAGCGCTATTAGTGCCGGTGGTATTTTATTTCAGGTAGTAAATCATTATTGGTCGGATATTGTTGTTAATTATAACCAGGCAGTAACCTCGGGGGCCTTGCAATGGTCGTTAGCGTGTTTTATTGTGTCTAGTCCAGTTTTTTTGTGGGCTAATTGGAAGATTAATAAAGATACTAAAGCTGGTCTTAGTAGTCTTAATTCAGCCGTGCGGCGGGTGATTATTTATTTGGCTTTATTTATTGCCAGCGCCGTAGTGATTGGTGATATTATTGGTTTGGTTTTTAATTTTGTTGGTGGGCAACTGACTATTAGATTTATTTTAAAGGTTGTTATTATATTATTTTTGGGTGGTTGGATTAATTGTTATTATTGGTCTGAATTACGCGGGTCGCAAATAATTCCCAAAAAATGGCAAGCTTATTTTTTGATTGGTTTTTCCATGGTTTTATTGGTAGTAGGTTTTTTGTTAGCTGGTAACCCTTTGGAACAACAAAAAATTGTTCGTGACCAAAAAAGATTAAATGATCTTCAGCAGTTATCTTATGCTATTCAAAATTATTATGAGACTTCTCAACCTCAAGCCTTACCTGGCAGTTTAGCGGCTATTACTGCGGCTGGTTATTATGATTGGCAACCAATTGATCCTTTAACTAAGCAGTCTTACCGTTATGACAAGCAATCCGAGCAAACCTATTCGCTTTGCGCTAATTTTGAAAACCAATCAGACAAACAGCCCGGGGAAATTTTTATGGGTCCTGGGCGGATGAATTGGTCTCATCCAGCAGGTGATTATTGTTTTGAGATGAAAGTTTTTAATAATGATTTTGTTAAATAATTAATATGAGATTAAAAGTGGATAGAGATTTATGTATTAGTGCCGCTTCTTGTGTAGCTTTATTACCGGAAGTTTTTGAATTGGATGACGAAGGTAAGGCTCTTATAAAAAATTTAGCTGGTTCTAAAACTAGTGATTGGACAGATCTTAAACAATTACCAGCCGATATTCAGGCCATAATGGAAGCAGCTCGTTCTTGTCCGACCGATGCCATAATTATAGAAGACGATAACGGTCAGCAAATTTATCCTTAAAAGTTAGTTTAATTGTTTATTTTAAAAATCCCTATTTAATTGGGGTTTTTAATTTTGGGCGTGATATACTTATATTAGGGATTGACATAGAACAAAAAATGTAGTAGTATATTAAGTTAATATTTTTTTAATTATGCTTAGTTATTTTTCCAAAATATTAAAAAAGGTGTTGGCTTATTTTAAAGCTTTAAATCAGCCGGAGCAATCCAGTTTGCCTTTGGTTTGGCCTAAGGTAAAGCATCACAGTCGCCGAGCTTATCATAAGACTAAGGATTGTTTAATTCCCCATAGTGGTAATAATCATTTACCGCAAGTTTTAAAACATAGGTTTTTAATGTTTTATAGTGCTTTGTTGGTTATTTTAAAAGTTTTGGTTATTATTTTACCGGTAGCTTTACCTTCTTCCAGTTTGTATTCCAGTGCTATTACTTTACAAAATATAGTAGATTTAACTAATCAAACTAGGATTAATTTAGGTATTGGGGAATTACAAGTTAATGATTTATTAAACAAAGCTGCGCAAGCCAAAGCCAATGATATGTTGCTTAATCAATATTTTGCTCATGTTAGTCCAAACAATATTACACCTTGGGATTGGATAGAAAATTCAGGTTATGATTATCGTTTAGCTGGAGAAAATTTGGCAGTACATTTTCAGGAAGCCGAGGAGGTTCAGGCTGGTTGGTTGGCTAGTCCCACACATCGGGCTAATATAGTTAATTCTCGCTATTCAGAAATAGGTATTGGCATAGCTCGTGGACAGTTTGAGCAGGCGGATTCTGTAATTGTTGTGCAAATGTTTGGTCAACCAATGGTTAATCAGGTAAAAGAAATTAAAAAAGAGGCTGTGGCAATTAAACAGAATTTGCCCCAGGTTAAAGAGGAGATTAAAACAGTACCATTGGATATAAAACCAGTTGCTCCTAAGGTAGAATCTTTAGTTCAAGTTAAAAAACCTGTAGAAAAACCAGAAGTTAAAACGGTTAAGGTAACTGAACTCTTACCTAAAGAGGTTACTGTAGATTCTGGATTTGTTGGTTTGGGTAATTCTAGCGACAACCTACAAGTGACTAGTCAGGAAGTAGAAGTTTTTAAGCCAGCTGCTCCGGTTATTTATGAAAGCAGTTTAAAAATTAAACAGTCTTTAGATTTTTACAATGTTAAGCTGGCTGTAACTGGTGCTACAGCTGTAGCTTTACGTTTAGGTGAGGAATGGGTAATGATGGGTTTGGACGGTCCGGGTAGTGTTTGGCAGGCCGAAGTTCCCTTTAATAATTTATCTTTTAACATTAGCGGTGAACAATTATCGGTCGTGGCTTGGGCTGATAATGGTTTGGTGGCTAATAAAGCTTTAGCTTTGTTATTGCCTCAAAGCCAGGTGCAGCAATTTTATACTTTTAATGAAGGTACTAATAAGTACGCTAATTTTTTTGGTTTCTTTACGGTTCATAATTTACAGGATAAAGTTAGCCAGTTTTATTTGTTTTTTATGGTCTTTTTGGGCGCTGCCTTATTACTTAATATCTTTATAAAAATTAGAATTCAACATTATTCAGTTATTAGCCATGCTTTAGCGGTTATTGCTTTAGCTTTGTTGCTTATAGTAATTTAAAGTTTTATTTATTGACAAAGATTATTGATTATGTTAAAATGGCGTGTTAATTAGATTATAAATTTTATGAATAAAAATCATTTTTTATATTTTGTTTTTTCTAAATATTTTTCCGCAGCTTTTGTAGCTGTTGGTTTAATAATAGTAAGTGGTTATATTATTGGGCAAAGCAACCAGCCTCCTCAATTAGACCATCTATCCGGTCCTTTAACTTTAACTTGTAGTCAGGCTGGTACCTGGAATGTAGGAGCTTCTGATAGTGACGATACCAATATGACTTATACTGTTAACTGGGGCGATGGTAGCGCTAATTCTACAGCCTCAGTCACAGGCGCAGTTGGTACTATTATTTCTCGTGATTTTAGTCATACT